>JBOGLL010000260.1:0-4589 GCA_050746065.1 Terriglobales bacterium
CGACGTAGACCCATCCGCCTACTTCCACACCGCCGTGGTGCCATTCCTGGTGGGTGCGGTGATGGCGTTGCTGGGTGCAGTGGTGTTCGGAGCGACTCTCTTCAAGGCAAGAGCGCAATGACGCGCGTGGGCGCGCCGCTTCCGCCTTTGATCTTCATGGGCATGGCGATCACCGTGGCGCCGGTCACCGGAACCTGATCGAGATTGGCTACGTTCTCCAGGCCATAGATGTTGGCGGCGCCGAAGACCCGGTGCGCAAAGGCCTCCTTCGACGCCCCGCTGTCCATGCTGGCCGTGTCAATGCCCACGCCGTCCACCTTGCGCTCCGCCAGAGACCTGGCCGCTGCCGGCGCGATGCCGGGGAAGTGCAGGTTGCCCTCCTCCCCGGGCGTATCGTCGCCGAGATATTTCTTCTTGTCCGGCCAGAACTTTCCCCAGCCGGTGCGCACCAGCACGATGGCGCCTTGAGGAATCGGGCCGTGCTGCTTCTCCCAGCTCTCGATGTCGGCCACCACCAGCAGGCAGTCGGCATTCTTTGCGCACGCGGCGGAGATATCAATCACTACGGCCGGTCCCATGAGCTTCTCCACTGGGATTTCATCCACCGTAGCGCGGCCTTCGTAGAAGTGGATGGGACTGTCGAGGTGCGTGCCGCCGTGTTCGCTGGCGGCGTAGCGGGCGGCGGCGTACCAGTAGCCGCTAGCCCTCCTGCCCCACGACTCCTTCTCCCAGCGGAAAGGCTGCGCCGTGGGCCAGTAGATGGTGGAGGCGTCGAAGGCGTACGTGAGGTCCACGGCGCGGGCTTCGTAAATCGGGGGAGCGGATCGCTGGGCCGCCACCGGCGCACCGCTCCCCAGTCCTGCCGACGCGATGACCCCGACCATCGCAATCGCTACGATCGCACGTTCCAGGTTCATGATTCCTCCCGCACGGTAGAAGAGAACAGCACGAAGGAGACGAAGGTACCACGAGGCTCGAACAGAACGCAGGTCTCACGGGTCTGGCCGGCTGAGTTGGCGGAAATGTCCCGGACGCTGAAATTCAGCCCGGGCTACACCTTCGTGAAGCCTTCGTGTCCTTCGTGGTCAGCTTTTCTCCCGCGGGTCTACGCCTGTCGCGACTCGCTGGCGGCCAGCACCGGCTCGAGATCCGTCTGTACCGCAGGCTCGGTGGGTGCCGGCGCTGCCGGAAGCGGCGCCGACTCCACGCGTTGCGCCGTCCGACGGAAGAAGAGCCGGGCCATGTGGCTGCCGGGAGTGGCAGCCGCGAAGTGGGAGAACAGCAGGCGGTACACCGCGCCCAGCACCGCAATCGCACCCGCGGTCATCAGCAGCAGGGCTCCGGTCTGCGGCCAGGAGCCGGACAACTGCCGCAGCACCAGCGCGAACACGCTGAGCGATGCCAGCACCACTCCGGCATCGAGCGCGGTGATGACGGACTTCCGCGCCGTAACCTGCCAGGGCGCAAGCGCGAGGGGATCCGCAGTGGCGGCGACTTCCACTTCCACGTTGTATCCGCCGGCCTCCATGCGCGCCACCCATTCCTGAAGATTGTGTTGCGAGGTCGTAGGCATGTCGAGGAAGCGGATGCCCGCCCGGCCCGAAGGATCCGACCACACGATTTCGCCCTGTGCCTCCACCCGCACCGTTTCTTTGGGCAGGTCGAACTTCAGTTGCAGGACGCGGCCCGGCGCCAGGGGCTCCAGGGCCTGCACCGCCATTCCACCCTGGCTCAGGTTGAGCAGGACGGCCGGCTCGCGAGGCGTTTCCAGGCTGACGAACGACAGCGAGCGCACCACGTGCCGCACGTGCCGCGGTTCGGCGCCCGTGAACAGCGTGGACGCCGCGCGCACCGTCCGGCGCACCGGTTCGGGCAGCAGCGGCTTGCACAGGATGAAGTTCGCGCCCACGGTCTGCGCGTTGCGCATGGCCACCACGCCGCTGACCACGGCGATCACCACGCTTTCCTTGTTGTGCGAAGTGAGCCGCGTGTTGAATACCAGGAACGACGCGCCCTCGAATTCTTCCCAGTCCAGCACCACCAGGTCGTATTTCTGCTCCGCCAGGCGTTCCAGGGCCGACTCGCGCGCCGAACAGATTTCTACATGAATGCCAAGTTCTTCCAGCACGCCGCGCAAAACGGTGAGCAGTTCAGGATCATGGGCCAGCAGTAAGGAATGCGCACTCATAATGGGCCATCTTAGACACACCTTCACCCCGCGCCCAAGTGACGCACATGGTTCGGGGTCGTCTCATCCCTGAGACAGCGAAAGCACGGAGAACTGCAAGGCTAGGAAGGACGCTGAAACCGGTTTCTAGAGGCACCTGATCCGATTGGCATGCTGAAGGGCTTGATTATGGAAGGTTGACCTCCTGGGTAGGCTGCCATCAGGCCCGCGCCCGACTGTCGCCGAGTCGGCTGCGGCCGACGAGCCGGAAAGGGAGGGCGCAATTAAAAGGGGCTATGCTGGCAGCTTCTGCTGCACCACCTCCAGCAGCCCGTCCGCCAGTGGAACATCTCCCGGGTGCTGGCCGCGATGCAGCCAAAGGATGCTTCCGCCACGGGCGATCAGCGCCGCTCCGGGAAGCTGAAAGACGTCGCTGTGTTCCTGCAGCGCGCCCGTCAGGTTGTTGCTGCACCCCGCCTCTCCCGATTCCCTGCGACGCTGCTTCAGCTCCGGCGATGCAAACAGCAGCTTGCCCCACGTGGTGCGGGGAAAACCCATGGCGCGATAGCTTTGCTTCTCGGGATCGGGAATGCAGATCTGCTCGACACCGTGCCGCCCGCAGAAGCGCGCCGCTTCCTCCGCCGTGCCCTGCACCACGCAGGCCAGGCGCACACCGCGCGCCTCGAACTCCGACAGCTTCTCGCGCAACTGCGCGAGTATCTCGGCGTAGAACTGTCAGCCAAAATGACGCAGCCACAGCACCAGCGCCGGCCGGTCCTGCCACAGCTCCGACAAGCGCCGGCTCTCGCCCTTCCCCGTCGTGTACACGAAATCCGGGGCCACGCTACCTGGCCCAACCGTAGTCATCTCGTTACTCGGTACTCGCAACTCTGCACTCGCTAGTCCTTCAGGATAAACGTCACCTTCATGTCCACGCGATACTCGGTGATCTTGTTGTTCTTCACCACTACCTTTTGTTCCTTGATCCAGGCACCCTCGATTCCCTGCAGTGTCTTGGAAGCGCGGGCAATGCCGTGCTGGACGGCATCTTCGAATCCCTTCGTCGAAGAAGCGCTGATTTCGGTGATTTTTGCGATCGACATGGCGAACTCCTTTTGATTGGCTGGAATGGCGCGGAGTCTAGCAAGGCGACCTGGCCGCGTCAAACCGCGAAGGGAGCGATTACAATGCCCCGCATGTTCCTACGCATGTTCCAAAGCTCACTGGCTTTCCTCCTTTTTGCGTTCAGCACCCTGGCTGCACTTGCGCAAACGCCGGCGACCATGCGCCTCGACTTTTTCCACAGCGGCAACGACAAGGAAGAACTGCTCAGCCTCGACCGCATCGTCATCGAGCCCCTCCCCTGGCCGGGGAACCCGCGCAGGAACGTGGACGACACCAACCTGGGCAAGTATCTCTTCGAGGTGCGCGAACGCGCCTCCAATCGCGTGCTGTACTCGCGCGGTTTTGCTTCCATCTACGGCGAGTGGGAAACCACCGGCGAAGCCCGCCAGCTCAGCCGCACGTTCACGGAGTCGCTGCGTTTTCCCGCGCCCGCCGCGCCCGTGCAGGTCATTCTGAAGAAGCGCGCGCCCGACAATTCCTTCCGCGAGATTTGGTCGCTCACCGTCGATCCCAACGACATGCTCATCGACCGCTCGCGCCCGGCGCCGGCCGCCAAGGTCATCACCCTGGAGAAGAACGGAGAGCCCGCCGACAAAGCGGATTTCCTCATCCTGGGCGATGGCTACACCGCCGCCGACCAGGCGAAGTGCGAAAAGGACGCGCGCCGCCTCACGGAAATCCTGTTCGCAACTTCGCCCTTCAAGGAGCGCCGCCGCGACTTCAACGTCTGGCTGATGTGTCCCTTCGCTGCCGAGAGCGGCATCTCGCGGCCCTCCACCGGCGTCTATCGCCGCAACCCCGCAGGCTCGACCTACGACGCCTTCCGCAGCGAGCGCTATATCCTCACGTTCGACAATCGCGCTTTCCGCGAGCTCGCGCAGTTCGCGCCCTACGAGTTCGTCGAGATCCTGGCCAACAACCAGACCTACGGCGGAGGCGGCATCTACGGGCTCTACAGCACTGTGGCCGCTGACAGCCTTTGGGCGCCGTATGTGTTCGTGCACGAGTTCGGACACCACTTCGGCGGCTTGGCCGACGAGTACTACACCTCCGACGTCGCCTACCTGCCCGCCGCCGATCGCGTCGAGACCTGGGAGCCCAACGTCACCGCGCTGCTCGATCCCGACCAGCTCAAGTGGAAGGACCTGGTCGAGGCCGCCACGCCCCTGCCCACGCCCTGGGAGAAAGAGAAGTTCGAGACCCACTCACGCGAGATCCAGAAGCGCCGCCGCGAGATTCGTCGCCGGAACCGTCCCGAGTCGGAAATGGACGCGCTCTTCTCCGAGCAGAAGAAGGA
>JBOGLL010000261.1:0-4207 GCA_050746065.1 Terriglobales bacterium
TTGATGATGCTCCCCGCGGCAGCCCAGGACCTGGCGTCGTTTGAGAAGCGGATCACGGTCAAGAAGCTGAACAACGGCTTGACGGTGCTGGTCTGCGAGCGGCCCACGGCCCCGGTTTTTTCGTTCTTTACCCACGTGGACGTGGGCTCGGTGCAGGAAGTGCCGGGCATCACCGGCCTGGCGCACATGTTCGAGCACATGGCCTTCAAGGGCACCGGCAAGATCGGCACCAAGGACTACAAGAAGGAAAAAGCCGCGATCGACAAGGTGGAGGCTGCCTATCAGGCCTATGACGCCGAGCGCCGGCGCCCCGTGGGCCGAAACGAGGAGAAAGTAAAGGCCCTGGAGAAGGCCTGGAAGGACGCCATCGCCGAAGCCGACAAATATGTCGAGAGCGACGAGTTCAGCGCCATCATTGACCGCGCCGGCGGCGTGGGACTGAACGCCTTCACCAGCAGCGACGAGACCGGCTATTTCTACTCTCTGCCCTCCAACCGCCTGGAACTCTGGGCCTACCTGGAGTCGGAGCGTTTCCGCACCCCGGTGATGCGCGAGTTCTATAAGGAACGCGACGTGGTGATGGAAGAGCGGCGCCTGCGCGTGGACAGCCAGCCCGTGGGCCGGCTGTTCGAGCAATTTCTGTCGGCATCGTTCATCGCCCATCCCTACGGCCGGTCGGGGATCGGCTGGCCCTCCGACCTCACTGCTTTTTCGGCCACCGATGCGGTGGAGTTCTACCGGAAGTATTACGTGCCCGCCAACATGGTGGTGGCGATCGTGGGAGACGTAAAGGCGGCGGAGGTGCTGCCGCTGGTGGAGAAGTACTTTGGACGGCTGCCGGCCGGACCCAGGCCCGAGCCCATGCGCACCATGGAGCCGGCACAGATTGCCGAACGTACCGTGCTGCTCCGCGAAGCCGCGCAGCCTTTTTACTTCGAGGGTTACCACCGGCCGGACTCCAGCCATCCCGATGACGCCATCTACAACGCCATCTCCGACGTGCTCTCCAAGGGGCGGACCTCGCGCCTGTACAAGTCGCTGGTGCGCGACAAGAAGATTGCCGTCTTCGCTGGCGGCTTCAACGGATTTCCCGGAGACAAGTACCCGCACCTGTTCGCCTTTCTCACCGTGCCTTCCGCCGGCCACACCCCGCAGGAAGTAGCCGAGGCGGTGCACGCGGAACTGGAACGGCTGAAGACCGAGGACGTCAGTGACGACGAGCTTCGCAGCGTGAAGACGCGGGCCAAAGCGGACCTGATCCGCGGCCTGGCCAGTAACCAGGGGCTGGCCAATCAACTGGGCACCGCGCAGCAGCGTTTCGGCGACTGGCGCGAGATCTTCCGCGACGTGGAGGAGATCGAAAAGGTGACCAAGGAAGACATCCGGCGCGTGGCCAACCAGACTTTCGTTCCCACCAACCGCACCGTGGCCATGATCGAAACTACCAAGCCGGCTCCCCAAGGAGGCAAGTAATGAATTCCTATGCGTCCTGGCTTCGGCTCCTTTCTGCGATGTTGCTGTGCGCCTTCCTGGCCCCGCTGGCGGCCGGTCAGAAGAAGAAAGAATGGGACAAGATCCCCTCAGCTCCGCTGAAAGCGTTTGAACCGCAGCAGCCGAAGCGCGTCTCTCTGCCCAACGGCATGGTGATCTTCCTGCAGGAGGACCATGAGCTGCCGCTGGTGAATGCCTGGTTCTTTGTGCGTGGCGGAGGACGGGAGGTGTCCGCCGAGAAGACCGGCATGGCCAGCATCTACGGGCAGGCCTGGCGCACGGGCGGCACCAAATCGAAGACTGGCGACCAGATCGACGAATTCCTGGAAGCCCGCGGAGCGATCATCGAGACCGGCGCCGATGAAGATTCCTCCAGTGTGTTCTTCTCCGCGTTGAAGGAGAACCTGGACGAAGTCTTCCCGCTGGCTCTCGACATTCTCCAGAATCCGGAGTTTCGCGAAGACAAAATCGCCCTGGCTAAGACGCAGGAGAACACCGCCATTTCCCGGCGCAACGACAGCTTCACCGCCATCGCCGCGCGGGAGGCGTTCCGGCTGGCCTACGGACCCGACAATCCCTACGCGCGCCAGACTGAATACGCGACCGTGGCCGCGGTGACGCGCGACGACCTGGTGAACTGGCACAAAAATTACGTCCAGGCTTCGAACCTCATCGTCGCCGTGCTGGGCGACTTCGATTCCGCCGCCATGGAAGCTCGCCTCCGCCAGGCCTTCGACTCCTGGCCGGAGAAGCCGGCGCACAAGCCGGCGGTGGTGGAATTCAAGAGCCCCAAGCCGGGCGTCTATTTCATCCCCAAGGACGACATCAACCAGAGCGCCATCCGCATGGTGGACCTGGGCATTCGCCGCGACAATCCCGACTACTTCGCCGTGCTGACCATGAACGAGGTGCTGGGCGGTGGCTTCGGCACGCGCCTGCTCACCAACATCCGTTCCAGGAAAGGCCTGGCGTACACGGTAGGCGGTGGCGTGGGCAGCGCCTGGGACCATCCCGGCGTACAGCAGTTCCAGATGACCACCAAAAGCGGCACCACAGCGGAATCCATCAACGCCCTCTATGAGGAGATTGATGGCATTGCCGGCCCCAAGCCCGCCACCGAAGCCGAGGTACAAAAGGCGCGGGAGACCATCCTGAATTCCTTCGTGTTCAACTTCGACACGCGGCAAGAGGTATTGCTGGAACAGGTGGGCTACGAGTTTTACGGATACCCGTCCGACTTCCTGAAGCGCTACCAGGAGGCCATCCGCAACGTTACCGCCGACGACGTGAATCGCGTGGCCAAGAAATACCTGCACAAGGACAAGCTGGCAGTGCTGGTGGTAGGCAAGGCGGCCGACTTCGACAAACCGCTCTCCAGCTTCGGGCCGGTCACCACCGTGGACATCACCATTCCTGAGCCCGCCATGCCCGGCGATGCAGCGAAAACCGGCGCAGCCAAGTCAACCGCCTCCACGCCCGAGGGCAAGGCGCTGCTTGCCAAGGTGATCGAAGGCCTGGGAGGCAAGGCCCGGGTGGATGCGGTGAAGGCCGTGCGTCTGAAGGCAACCATGCTGAACAAGACGCCGCAGGGCGACATGAACATCGACGTGGAAGCCGTGATGGCGTTTCCGGACCGCATGCACATGGTTATGCGTCTGCCTATGGGAGAGGTCACCACCGTTCTAACCGGAACCGAGGGCTTCATGGTGGTGATGGGGATGACTCGCGAGCTGCCTCCTCCCATGAAGGCCGAGATGGTCAAGGACGCTAAGCGCGAAATGATCACCGTCGCCCAGCACGCTGACGATCCCAAGTACGTGTTCACCGCGGGCGGCACGGTAAAGGTAGGCGACCTCGAAACCAAGATCCTCGACATCAACGCCGACGGCCAACAGGCCCGCTGGTACGTGGATCCCAGGAGCGGGCGTGTACTGCGGGCTTCGTATCAGGTCATGGAAATGACCGGCCCGGTCGAGCGCGTCGCGGACTACTCCGAGTGGAAAACCGTGGACGGCATCACGCTGCCCATGAAGAACAAGATCACCAGCAACGGACAGGACAGCGGAGCAGTGGAAGCTACGGAGGTTGTCATCAATCCGGCGGTAGATCCCAAATTGTTCGAGAAACCGGCGGCGCCGGCAGCGGGACCGCCACCGGGCTAGTTGCGGAGTGGCTTATTGCGCGGCGGAATCGGTTTGAGGCCGCTCCAGCGCCTCGATGGTGTCCAGGCCGTCGAACATCACCATCGTGGCCAGGAGGATGGCCAGCGCGCGCATGATTTCGATCGTGGTCGGTTCCATACTGCCCCAAATCCTAACACGAATCCCCACCTGCGCAAGATGACTTAAGTACCCGGTAGCCAGCAGACAACCCGGTTCTTGACAACCGGGCTCCGCTGCGCTATCGTTGGCGAACAAAAAGCGAATTATGCTGACACCTGCCCTGCCCTTCGGTACCCCCACCCCTGCGGGAGCCTCCCCGCGCCTGGTAGGCATTGCCCGCCTCGCAGCCAACGGAGAAGCCCTCGAGGAAGGCCACAACGTCGAATACCTTTCCCTGCCCTCACGCTCGTTGCTGAGCCGCTGCACTAACCCGCGCCTGCCTTTCCGCTGGATGATCAATCCCTATCGGGGCTGCGAGTTCGGGTGCCACTACTGCTACGCGCGCTACACCCACGAATTCATGGAGCTGCGCCAGGGCCGCGACTTCGAACAGC
>JBOGLL010000262.1:0-8782 GCA_050746065.1 Terriglobales bacterium
ATGGCGTAGCCCCGGTTCAGGAAGTACTGGAAGACGGCGCTGAAGCTGGCGCGCTCCTGCGATTCGGGTCCGCCGTGCACGTACACAATGGCGGGCAGTTTCCCGTCCTTTTGTGCTCCCTGGGGAAGATAGAAGAACGCCGGAATCGAAGTCCCGTCGAACGACGGATAGCTCACCATTTCCGGCGTCACCAGACTACCCGAGGGAATGCCCGCCCGCGTGGAGTGGGTCACCTGCCGGGCCCCGGACTCTTCACGACGCGGGAGCACGCCCGGCGCGGCTGGCCTTGCCCGCCCCAGCGAGAGCACCCACACGTCGCTGTTGATCGCCGGAGAAGAGTATTGAAAGGCCAACTTCGTGCCGTCTCCATTGAAGGATCCCTTGCCTACCACGCCGCGCGGCAACCCCCGAAACAATTCCAAGCGCCCTGTCTTCAGGTCGCGGATACGCACGGCCGATGCCCCGTTCTCGTTCCACGCATAGAACAGCACCGTCCCCGCACGGTCGATGGCAATCCCGGTGGTGTCGTCGATTTCGTGTGCCGACTCTTCCAGGTAGGTGAGCTTTCGCTGGCGCACATCGACGAAAGCGAGGTTCGACTTGTCGCGGTCCTGGTTGGCCGCCAGGTAGAGGCCGGAGCCGTCCGGCGCCCACACCATGTCGCGGTAGTACGCCTGCCCACTGTGCGGCGTGAGATGGATCACACTCTCGCTTTGCGTATCGATCAGGAACAGGTCGTTTTCGTAGCTGCTGCGGCTGCGCACCGCCAGCACATGACGGCCATCGGGAGAGAAGGAGTGCGCGTAGTAGTTCTCCTCGCCGGCGAAGATGCGCCGCACCTTGCGCGTGGCCAGTTCCATCACATAGACATCAAACAGTCCTTCGCTGCGTTCATTGGAGGAGTAGCAGATCCACGCACCGTCGCGAGAGAAGTCGCCGAAGTCGTGGATGACCTTGGGTGCGTCGGTCAGCGGCACCATGCTCTCGCCATTGATATCCATCAGCCAGAGCTGGCTGCGCTCGTCGCCGCCGAAGTCGCGGCTGAACAGCACCACGTCGCCTCGTGGAGACCACCGGACCTCCTGCACGCGCTCGTCAAAGAAGGTGAGCTGTTCCGGCCAGCCGCCGCGTGCTGGATGTTTCCACACCTGGTTGGTGCCGGTCACGTTGGTCAGGTAGACGATGTCGTCGGTGACCGGTGAGTATGACGGTGCCGTCGCCGAACGGATGTTCAGGTAGCGGGCCATGTCGTACCGCCCGGATTTTGGCGCCAGGTCCTGCGCCACGGGCGCCGGAGCTTGTCCCCAGGCCGCCGTCGCAAGTGCCAGGCCCAGCAACCACCAGCCCATCTTCCTCATCGAGCCTCCCCTGAAAAGCGCCCGATTATAAAGGCTGCGGGGCCATTTCCCAATGCTGGGGCGGCTGTTCAATCGCGGGCCGGGGTTGTAAACTGTTGAAGGAATCCATCCGCCCGACTATGAGAAAAGGCGCCAACTGGCTGTATCTGCTGCCCCTGCTTGTGGCCTCGGTCCCCCTGGCCGGCGACACAGTCGTGGAGGAAATCGTCGCTCGTATCAACAGTCAGATCGTCACCCGTTCGGAGTTCCAGCGCGCCCGCGAGCAACTGCATGCCGAAGTCCAGCAGCAGTACAGCGCCGGCGCCGAAAAAGAGTTTGCCGAGCGGGAGAAAGATGTCCTGCGGGACTTGATCGATCAGGCCCTGCTGATCCAGCGCGGCAAGGACATGGGCCTCACCGCCGACGTCGAACTGGTCAAGCGCCTGGATGACATCCGAAAACAACTCAAGCTCGAGACTATGGAAGACCTGGAAAGTGCCGCCGCCGCGCAGGGCGTTTCCTACGAGGACTTCAAAGAGAACGTGCGCGGGAACATCATCACCCAGCAGGTGATCGGCCGTGAGGTTGGCGGACGCATCCAGATCACCCAGGAGGAAGCGCGCGCCTATTACGAACAGCACAAAGCGGAGTTCGAGCGCCCGGAGCAGGTCCGCTTGGGTGAGATCCTGGTCTCCACTCCGACCGCGGCCCCGGCGGGCGGAGGCGATGCTGCGCCTGCACCCGCGTCCACACCCGATGACCAGGCGCTGGCCGCAGCCGAGCAGAAGGCTGGCGAGCTGCTGGCGCAGATCCGCGGCGGCGCCAGCTTCGAGGAGATCGCGCAGAAGCACTCGAGCGGCCCCACCGCCGCCCAGGGCGGTGACCTGGGATATTTCAAGCGCGGCGAACTGGCTGCCGAACTGGAAAACACGATCTTTGCCATGAAAGCGGGCGATGTTTCCGAGGTCACGCGCACCCGCCAGGGATTCATCATCCTTAGGCTCACCGAGCATCACGCTGCCGGAACTCCGCCGCAGAAGGACATCGAGCCGCAGATCATGGAGCGCATTTACTACTCCAAGATGCAGCCGGCGCTGCGTACCTTCCTCACCCGATTGCGGGAAGAGGCCTATGTCGACATCAAGGAAGGCTACCTGGACAGCGGGGCCAGCCCCAACCAGACCAAACCCATCATGACCTCCGCCGCCGAGATCGAGCAGGAAAAGAAGAAGAAGAAAAAGCGCTTCATTCTCTTCTGATGAAAGACTTTTACGTTTCCGACGCAGCCGCCCACGAAAACAAGGTCATCACCTCAGCGTTCATCGTCGCTGCCAAGCAGCTCCGGCCGCGGCGCGGCGGCGAGCCCTACCTTTCGCTGACCCTTGCCGATCGCGGCGGTCAGTTGGAAGCGCGCGTTTGGGACAACGTACCCGACTTCCTCGGCCTCTTTGACCAGGACGACTTCGTAAAAGTGAAGGGCCTGCTCAACCGCTATAACAAGCACTTCCAGATCACCATCCACAAGCTGCGCCGCCTGGCCGATTCCGAGGTGGACTACACCGACTTCTTCCCCCGCACCAGCAAGGACGTGGACGACCTCTGGCGCACGCTGGGCGGCTTTGTGGACAACCTGAAGGACGAACACCTCAGAACGCTGCTCCAGGCCTTCATGGCCGACCCGGAGATCGCCGAGGCGTACCGCACCGCGCCCGCCGCCAAGACACTGCACCACGCCTATCTCGGCGGACTGCTGGAGCACGTGGTTTCGCTTTGCCGCTTGTGCGAACTCACGGCCCGCAACTATCCGCAGATCGACCTCGATCTGCTCATCGCGGGCGCATTCCTGCATGACATTGGCAAGGTGCACGAGCTGGCGTACAAGCGCTCGTTCACTTACACCACACGCGGGCAGTTGCTGGGCCACATGATCATCGAGCTGGAAATGCTGCAAGCGAAGATCGCACCCATCGCAGGCTTTCCCGACCGGCTCAAGACGCTGCTCGAGCACCTCATTATCAGCCATCACGGCCAGTACGAATTCGGCTCGCCCAAGCTGCCCATGTTTCCCGAGGCCCTGATGCTGCACTACCTCGACGACCTCGACTCCAAGATGGAGAGCATGCGCGCCCACCTGGAGCGTGAAGCCGCCATTACTGACGACTGGACCTCTTACAATCCGTCATTGCAGCGTCCTCTGCTCAAGGTCCGCCGCTTCCTCGACTCGATTCCAGGTGCGAAGCCAGAGGAAGCACCTCTTGCTGACGCCGCAAAAAACGGGGCGGACGACGAATGAACCCCACGCGAAGAAGCCGGCTGGCGCAGCTTGAGCTGGAATGTATGAAGGTCTTGTGGGAACAGCCGGGCGCAAGCGTCGCACAAGTGCGCTCGGCGCTCGATCGCCAGCTTGCTTACACCACGGTGATGACGGTGCTGGATCGCATGACGGCGAAGGGGGTGGTCACACGCCGCAAGAACGGACGCGCCTGGTACTATGCCGCTCAACTCGACCGCGAGACGGCGCGCATCGAAGCAGTGGATCGCCTGCTGGCTAATCTCTTCGACGATAACCGCACGGAACTGGTCGAATACCTTTCGCGACGCCGCATAACCCGGCCCCCCTCAGGCTCAGCCTTGCGAGGCACGGCCGCCTCGGCAGTTTCGCCTCCGCCCCGCACGACTCGCGTAGCCCGGCCGACCCGCGCTGGCGGGACCGGGCCCCGTCGCCGCGCCGCCAAGGCCCAGCCTGCCTTCATCCCCGGCTTCATGGACGAGTCGCTCCTCTAGCGCGCGCCCGCCCGTCTAGTCCAGCACGGCAAACTGCAGCTTCCGCTGCACGCGGTCAATGCGGTCCAGCAATACCCGCACCCGGTCGCCCAGCGAGTACCTTTTCTTCGTGCGCTCGCCGATGATCTGCCGCGTGTTCTCGCGATAGGTGTAACGGTCGCCGGCGAGCGTTCCCAGAGGGACGAGTCCTTCGACGAACAGATCCACTAGTTCCACGAAGAAGCCGAAGCGGGTCACGCTGATGATGAGGGCATCGAAATCCTCGCCCACCCTCTCCTCCATGAAGCGGATCTTTTTCCACTCCATGAGCTCGCGTTCGGCGTCGTCCGCACGGCGCTCGGCCTGGCTGGATTGCTGTGCGATCTCCTGCAACGCCTTCTCCGGGATCGGCGCTCCATGCTCTTCGCGCAACATGTGCTTCAGGATGCGATGCACGATCAGGTCGGGATAGCGGCGAATGGGCGAGGTGAAATGCGTGTAGGAATCCGACGCCAGCGCAAAGTGCCCAACGTTCTCCTCCGAGTACTTGGCCTGCATCAGCGAGCGCAGCATCAGGAAAGCGAGGATGCGCTCCTCAGGCTTGCCGGTGATCTTCGCAACCAGCTTCTGGTACATGTGCGGTGTGACGTGTACTTCCTTCGGCACCTCGATCTCGCGGACCGGCCGGCCGCTGCCCTGCCGCGCGCGGCGCTCGCCCCGGAGTTGCATGCGCTGGATGGGCAGCGGGCCCACGCCCAGCGAGTATCCGAAGGCTGCCGCCAGGGTCTCGAATTCATAGACCTTCCTGGCATCCGGCTTCTCGTGGATGCGGTACAGCGAAGGCACGCCGCGCTGCTCCAGGTGCGTGGCCACGCACTCGTTGGCCGCCAGCATGAATTCCTCGATGATTCGGTGGGCAATATTGCGCTCCGAGGGCAGGATGGCGCGCATGAGCCCGAACTCGTCGAACTCGATCACCGGCTCCGGCAGGTCGAAGTCAATCGAGCCACGCCGTATGCGCTTGCGGTTCAGGATAAGTGCCAGCTCACGCATGAGTTCGAAGTCTGCTAGGAGAGGCGCATACTCCTTGCGAGCTGCGGCGTCACCCTTCAGCACGGCATTCACGGCGGTGTAGGTCATGCGCTGGGCGGAATGGATCACCCCTTCGTGCAACTCATAGCGGAGCACGTCGCCCTGATGGTCCAGCTCCAGCACGCAGGACATCACCAGGCGGTCCTCGCGCGGCCGCAGGCTGCACAGGTCGGTGGAAAGCTCCATGGGCAGCATGGGTACGGCCCGGTCCGGGAAGTAGACGGAAGTCCCGCGCAGCTGCGCCTCGGCATCCAATGACGTTCCCGGGCGTACGTAATGGGCGACGTCGGCAATATGCACCTGCAATTCGAAATTGCCGCCCGGCAGCTTGCGCACCAGAACTGCGTCGTCGAAATCGCGGGCCGTCTCCCCGTCAATGGTCACGATGGGCAGATGGCGATAGTCGCGCCGGCGCCGAACTTCGCCCACCGGAATCGCACTTCCAATGCTCCGCGCTTCTTCCAGCACTTCCTCCGGGAAGCGGTGGGGCAGGTGGTACTTGCGAATGATGATCTCCACGTCTACGCCGAAGTCGCCCTCACGCCCCAGAATTTCCAGGACGCGCCCGCGCGGGTTGTGGGTCGCCGTGGGCCACTCCGTGATCTCCACATCCACCACCACGTCTTCGAGATCGGCAACGTCCGTGCTGTGCTTCGCCTCTTTTCCCAGCACGCGATGCGGCGTATGGGTTGTTTTCTGCTTCTTCCTTGGTTTCTCGGCGTCCTCTGCGATCTCTGCGGTGAAATGTTTTTCGGGCCATTCCATTCCCCGCGGTATCAGGATTTCCTGCGCCACCCGATCGTCGATCGGAGTGACGTAGTTGTAACGGCTGCCGTAGTGGAAAATGCCGACCACGGTGACATGCGCGCGCCCCACCACGCGCAGGATGCGTCCCTCGGCGCGGCCATCCGGGCGCATCGGCCCTACTTCCACCAGCACGCGATCTCCATGCATGGCGGAGCCGACGCGAGGCGGCGGGATGTAAATGTCGCCCGTGAGCTTTTCGCGCAGGGCTGCGTCCTCGGGCGTGACGAATCCATAGCCGTCGCGGTGCAGGCTCAGGCGACCGGCTACCACGTTCGCCCGTGCCGGCTGCGGGAGCGAGTAGCGGTCCTCGCCAGCGGCGAAGATCTCTCCGCGTTTCACCAGATGCTCCAACCGCTCGCGCAACTCCCGCCGGGCGGCGCCGTGGATCCCCAGTTCCCGCACCAACTGCTTGAAGCTGGCCGTGCGTCTTGGCTGGCGCTCAATGTGGCGGAGGATTGTGTTGTCAGAAATCATGAAAAGTTGTTGGCCAGTTCGCTAGGATGCAACCGTGGGCGGCCGGGCAGTCCTGCGCAAGAGCATTCCGGGCAGGTCGGATCGGGTGACCCAGAGCCACAGTGCCGTGGCTGCCAGCCAGATTACTGAGATCGCAGCCAGAGCCCCGAGTCCGGTTACGTAGTCGTAGTTTGCCAGCCTGTTGCGCACGCCAAAAGCTGCCAAGCCCGCCATCGCGGCCGTGAACAGCACCTTGGCAAGTTCCTTCCAGGGAAACAAGCGCAGGGGGACCAGCTTCTTTCTGTCTAGCAGGATCGCCAGCGACAGCGTATGCGCCAGGATGCCCACGCCTGACGCCATGGGCAAGCCCACCACCGAATAGCGCTCGAACATCCAGGAGTAGACGGGCAAGGAAAGCGCCGTGACGATTGTGCCTGCGATCATGGGCGTGCGCGTGTCACCGGCTGCATAGAAAGCCCGCGCGTACAGAGATTGCGCCGACCACAGCGCCAGCGACAGGGCAAACCAGAAAAAGTACTCGGCTGTTTGTTCCGCATCGGAAACATCGAAGCGTCCACGTCGGTATACCAGGTCCACGAAGGGAAATGCGGCAGCCATCATCCATACGGTCAACAACAGCGAAGCCGCCGTCACGCGGTACACGGCGCGGTTGACGGCCGCGGCAAATTCCTCCAGGCGGTTCTCTCCAAATGCGGATGCGAAGAACGGTAAGGTCGCTTGGGCCGTGGCCTGGGCCAGCACGGCCACGGGGACCGCAAACAAACGCTTGGCATAATTGAGCCGCGTGATGTCTCCCGGGCTGCCCGAAGCGAAGAAGCGCAGGATCCACTCATCCGCCGCCACCAGGGTTACTCCAAGCATCAAGGGAATGGTGAGCGCGATCCACTCCCGAAAGCCGGCATTGGAGATGTCCCACGACGGACGGTAGCGCACGCCCGCGGCCGCTGCTCCCAGCGCATTGATTAGGAAGGGTCCGGCAAAGCAGCCGGCGAGCGCGCCCACTGCCAGACCGGCCACACCGAGTCGCGGGCCCAGCAGCACACCGCCCAGAATGATGCCCACGTTATAGAGCAGAGGCGCCAGGGCGGGATACAGGAACATGCGGCGCGACATCAGCACCGCCGAAACCACGCCTCCGGCGTAGAAGAAGATCTGCGCCGGCAGCAGGATGCGCGTGAGCGCCACGCACAGGTCAAGCTGTTCCTCGGTGAATCTGGGGAAGATCAGGCGCTCAATGGGCCGGGCGAAGACGGCGGCAAGCACCACGCCCACGGTGAGCGCCGCCGTCATCACCGTGAGAATCACGGAGAACGCCTTGCGCGCTTCCTCCTCACGGTCCGCGGCAGAATAGCGTGCATACAGGGAGATAAAGGTGATGGACGCGGTTCCGCCGGCCATCAGGTAGTTCAGCCAGTCGGGCAGAGTGAAGGCTGCCACATAGGCGTCGGTCGTGGGGCCGGCGCCGAAGGCGTAAGCAATGTAGGCTTCGCGCGCATAACCGATGACACGCGAAAGCAGCACCGTGGTGCTGAGGAGCACGGTGGCAGAGAATGCCGAGAACTCCTGCAAGGGACCGAGGGAACCCGCCGCACGCCGCAAGCGGCTCGAAGACGTCGGCGGACTGGGAGGCGCGGCAGGCGTTGCCATCAACTGCCGCGATTCTAACCTACTTCGTGTTGAGCCCGTCCTTGTAGACTTTGCCACCCTTCATCACGAAGCCCACGTTCTCCAGCGCACGCACGTCCGCCAGGGGGTCGGCGCTCACCGCGATCAGGTCGGCGTATTTGCCGGCTTCAAGCGTGCCCACGTCGGCCGCGCGCCCCAGCAGGTCGGCGGCGCTGGCGGTCGCAGCGCGGATGGCCTGGGCGGGCGTCATGCCGTATTGCACCATGTAGGCGAACTGCTTGGCGTTGTCGCCGTGTGGGTAAACGCCGGAATCGGTTCCAAAGGCCATCTTCACGCCCGCCTGCCAGGCTTTGCGGAAGTTCTCGCGCTGCAGCCGGCCGACCAGTTTTTCCTTCTCGATGAACTCCTCCGGGATCTTGTACTCGCGCGCTTTGCCCAGGATGTAATCGTCGTTGTAGATGTCCATCACAAAATACACGCCGTGTTCCTTGGCCATACGGATACCGTCGTCGTCCACCAAACTGGCGTGCTCGATGGAATCCACTCCCGCTGTAATCGCATTCTTAATGCCCTGCGCGCCGTGCGCGTGGGCCGCAACCTTCCGCCCGGCCGCATGGGCTTCCTCCACCAGGGCCCGTAACTCATTTACCGTGTACTGCGGAGCTCCCGGCGAATCACCGTGC
>JBOGLL010000263.1:0-8831 GCA_050746065.1 Terriglobales bacterium
GGATCACCCTTCGTGTAGCCTTCGTGTCCTTTGTGGTGCGCTTTTCTTTAGAATGAATCCATGGCCGAAGTCCGCATCGGCACCGCGGGATGGTCCTACAAGGACTGGGAAGGCATTGTTTACCCGCACGGCATCCGCAAGACCGAGCACCCGGCCGCCTACCTGGCACGCTACTTCGACGTGATCGAAATCAACACTTCGTTCTATGGACACATCCGTCCCGAACTTGGCAAGCTGTGGTGCCACAAAGTAGCGGCCGTGAATCCGGATTTCCTGTTCACCGCGAAACTGCACCAGTCGTTCACGCACTCCCCCAACGCCGTCATGGAGCCCACCTCCGCCGCCACTCTCGCTCCCAATCCCGAAGACGAACGCCTGGCCCGCGAAGGCCTGAGCAGCATCGCGGGAGAAGGGAAGCTGGGCGCGCTGCTCATGCAGTTTCCCGTGTCCTTCAAAAACACCAACGAGAACCGCGATTACCTCGAAGGACTCCTGGGCCGCTTCGCGGAATTCCCCCGCGTGGTCGAGGTACGTCACTCCAGTTGGAACAACGAGGGCATCCTTCGTTACTTCGCCCAGCAAGGCGTGGCCTTCTGCAACATCGACCAGCCCCTGCTGGGGAAGTCGCTCGCGCCCACCGCTCACGCCACCGCGCCCATCGGTTACGTGCGCCTGCACGGACGCAACTACGACCAGTGGTTCGACTCGCACACCGGCGCCGATCGTTACAACTATCTCTATTCGGAGCCGGAGCTCGCCGGCTGGCAAAAGAAGATCCAGACCCTGGCCGCGAAGACGGAAAGAGTTTTCGTGATCACCAATAACCACTTCGAGGGCAAAGCCGCAGTCAACGCTCTGCAACTGAAACACGCGCTCAGCGGACGCCCCGTCGCCGCACCCGAAACCCTGCTGGCCCGCTATCCCGAGCTGGAAAGGATCGCTGCCCCACCCGAAGGCCTTCTGTTCCGCACCGGTTCCTGAGACTCGCCCAGATTTAACCAATCCGTAACAAACAAATTGCGCCCTTTGGGAACCTAACCTAATCCAATTACGTAAGTCTAACTAGGCAGAAGACACGGATCGGAGGAGAGCCATCATGGGCGCAGAGTACAACAAGATCGCAGACAACATGGCAGTGCGCATCACACTGATTGTCGTGGGTTTTGCAGTTTGGACAGCGGCCACTGTAGGTTTCCTGGCCCTGATCTAAAACGGTCGCAGAACAGAGACCCAGAGGTCACAGAGAAGCGGATTCGAGTCAACCAACTCGCCCGACTTCCCGTGACCTCTTGGTTTTGTGTGATCCGAACTGCGTCGGGGATTTCGCAAGGGCACGGTTTCAGCCGTGCCGCACGAGCTACATGAACATAGGGCTTTAGCCCCTGAGGTGAGGAGCCGGCAGTTCCAGTGGCCCCCGCCTTGCTCTGTGACCTCTGTGCCTCTGTGGCTAATCCTTTGTGGCTAATCCTTTCCCGCGGCCACCGGCACATCGCGCCTCGCTCCGTAGCGCGAGTCCACGTATTCATTCAGGATCTGGATGAACTCCGCCACGATGTGGGCGCCTTTGAGCGTGGTCATCAGGCGGCCGTCCACGAACACGGGAGCCTTGGGCTCCTCAAACGTTCCCGGCAGCGAGATGCCGATGTTGGCGTGCTTGGACTCGCCCGGCCCGTTCACCACGCATCCCATCACCGCGACTTTCATTTCCTCGATGCCCGCGTAGCGTTCCTTCCACGCCGGCATCTGCTCCCGCAGGTAGGACTGGATCTGCTCGGCCATTTCCTGGAAGAAGGTGCTGGTGGTTCGCCCGCAGCCTGGGCATGCGGTCACTTGCGGAGTGAAGCTGCGGATGCCCAGCGACTGCAGGATCTGCTGCGCCACTCGGACTTCCTCCGTGCGGTCGCCGCCGGGCGCAGGGGTCAGCGAGACGCGGATCGTGTCTCCGATGCCTTCTTGCAACAGCACGCCCAGCGCCGCCGCGCTGCTTACGATGCCTTTGGCGCCCATGCCGGCTTCCGTCAGTCCCAGATGCAGCGGGTAGTCGCAACGCGCGGCCAGCACGCGGTACACGTCCACCAGGTCCTGCACGCCGCTCACTTTGGCGCTCAGGATGATCTGCCCGGAGCGCAGGCCGTACTTTTCCGCCAGCGCTGCCGAGCGCAGCGCGCTCTCCACCATGGCTTCCATGGTGACTTGGCGCGCGTCCTTGGGCTCGGGCAGGCGCGCGTTTTCGTCCATCATGCGGGTGAGCAGCGCCTGGTCCAGCGATCCCCAGTTTACTCCGATGCGCACCGGCCGCTGGTTCTCCACCGCCACTTCGATCATGGTGCGGAAGTTTTCGTCGTCCTTCTTGCCGATGGAGACGTTCCCCGGATTGATGCGGTACTTGGCCAGCGTCCGGGCGCAGGCCGGGAATTTCTTCAGCAGGATGTGCCCGTTGTAGTGGAAGTCGCCGATGATGGGTACGCGAACGCCCTGGTCTTGCAGGCGCGCATGGATTTCCGGCACCGCCGCGGCTGCGGCATCGTTGTTCACGGTCACGCGTACCAGTTCCGAGCCTGCGCGCGCCAGCGCCGCAACTTGGTCCACGGTCGAGGCCACGTCCGCGGTATCGGTGTTGGTCATGGACTGCACCACCACCGGCGCGCTCGATCCCACGCGCACCCCGCCCACTTGCGCGGTAACTGTCTGTCTGCGACGGATTTGCGCCATGCAAATCCTAGTGTAGCACGCAGCTTCTACCCCTTCCCGACGGGCAACCCGCCGCTAAGTCTTTGGAATCAAACTTCCTGATCGTTCTTTTCTGCGGCGTGCCGGGGGGATGCGCCGTAAAACAAAGCGGAGTCCGGCACAGTTCCTTCGGACACCCGGCAGGACTTGGTGGCCTGCACTTGGCATTGAACGCCGATCAGGATGGCCGCGCAGTTCCGTGTCCTGCCCTTGGACCGCCGCGCGACCCCCGCGGCAGTGGAGACAACTAATGACGCAACCATCGACACGCTTTTTTGTCGTCCTCCTATCTCTGTTATCGCTCGTGGCCGCTGGCGCACTGCTCATTGCCTGCAGCAGCAGCGGCCAAATCACCATCGACCCCAACACCATGGGAACGGCATCCGTCCACATCAGCGATCCCGCCACCTGCGAAGCTCCTGCCGGCCCTTATAGTCATGTGTACGTGACCATTCGCGGCGTGCGCGCGCATCGCAGTTCCACCGCGGGCGACGGCGACACCGGCTGGGTGGACCTTGCTCCGGGGCTGACACCCCGCCAGGTGGACCTGCTGGGCAACGCCGACTCCAGTTGCTTCCTGGCTTCGCTCGGCTCCAGCCAACTGGAAGCCGGGCGGTACCAGCAGATCCGTCTTCTGCTGCTCGACAACAACTCCGGCGGCCTGGTTTCGAACAATCAGTGCTCGGGTAACGACGCCAACTGCGTCGTGCTTGCCGCCGATGGCAGCATCCACGAACTCCTTCTCTCCAGCGAAGCCAACACCGGCATCAAGATTCCTTCCGGACAGATTGCCGGCGGTGGATTCACCGTGGATGCGGGGCAAACCACCGACCTCAACATTGACCTGAATGCCTGCTCCTCCGTCGTCATCCTCGGCAACGGACAGTTCCGGCTCAAGCCGGTGCTGCATGCCGGCGAAGTGTCGCTGCAAACCAGTTCCGTCAGCGGCCGCGTCCTGGACAGTGTGACCAACCAGCCCATTGTCGGCGGCACGGTGATCGTGGCCCTGGAGCAGAACGTGAACGGCGTGGACCGCGTCGTCCAGCAGACCACGGCCGACGGCTCCGGTAACTTCGTTTTCTGCCCGGTGCTCGACGGCACCTATGACGTTGTAGCCGCCGCCGTGAACGGCAGCGGCGTGGCCTATGCCGCCACGGTTACCACCGGCGTGGCCGACGGTACGGCCATGGGCAACATTCCCTTGATTGCCACCACCGGACTCAGCACCGCAGTGGCTTCCATCAACGGACAGATCACCACCAGCACCGGCGCGGCTGCGACCTCGGCGGACATCGAGCTCTCCGCACTTCAGCCCATCGGCAACAACGTCCTGGCTACCATCCCGCTGGCCACCCAGTCTGCCGTCACGCTGAGTCTTGCGACTGCGGCCGACGCCGCCTGCCCGGTCAACACTAACTGCGCCAGCTACACGCTGTCGGTTCCGGGCTTGAATCCGAATGTGGGTGCTTTCAACTCGGGAGGAACTACCTACACGCAGAACATCGTGGATCCGGTGGGCTACACCGTGGGCGCACGTGCTTTCGTGCCCTTGTCCGGCGGCACCGCGAATTGCAATCCCTCGGAGCTCACCACCAACACGCTCCAGGGGGGCGGCGCGCTGGTAGTCACGCCCGGCGCATCCGTCACTGCTTCGACATTGGCGTTTACTGCCTGCCAATAAACGAATCGGGCCATCCGGTCTCAGATGACCGATGGCCCGATGACTCGATCACCACATGGGGTCAGGGAAGGTACTTCGCCAGGCCCGGCAGGTTCTTGGCGATGTCGTTGTAGATGACGACCGCGGCGAACAGCACCAGGAATACGAACGCGGCCTGGTAGATGCGTTCCTTGATGGCCAGATTGATGTCTCGCCGGATGGTGCTCTCGATCAGCAGCATCAGGATCAGGCCGCCGTCGAGGATGGGAATCGGGAACAGATTGAACACGCCCAGGTTCAGGCTGATGGCGGCGGTGAGCAGCAGGATCGGCGTCCAGCCTTCCTGACGCGCGGCCGCGCCCGCGGCGCCGGCAATGCCGATGGGGCCGTCGATCTGCCGCAACGACACTTTGCGCTGCACCAGCTTCTGCGCCAGCTCCACGATCAACAGCGAAAACTTCTTGTTGGTTTCCAGCGACTTCATGAACGCCTGGCCCAGGGGCAGCTTGTCCACATGTGTGGGATCGGACGCGATGCCCACGCGGTAAAACACTTCGCCTTCGATCTCGGCCTTCACCGGGGTCATGGTGTAGTCCATCTCCCGGCCCTGGCGGCGCAAGGTAATCCGCACCGGTTGCTCTTGCTTCTCGCGCAGATACTTCTGGATCTGGGGCATGGCCCGCATGGCCACGCCGTCAATGGACACGATTTCGTCGCCCAGTTGCACTCCGGCCCGCTGCGCCGGCAATCCCGGTTCGATGCTGGTAACGATGCTGGGCTTGTCCGGGATCAATCCCAGGCTCCCGGCCTCGTTCGGGCCCACGGGCTCCGGACGCACAACCTTGCGAATGAGCTGCTCCCCGCGTTGCAGAGTGATTTCCACCGGCTGATTGGGATTGAGCAGCACTTCAGGGAACACCTGCTCCCAGGTGGGATTTTCGATGCCGCCGATTTTCGCGATGCGGTCGCCCGCCTGGAAGCCCTCTTTGGCGGCCACCGAGTCTTCCAGCACCCAGCCGATCACCGCCGGCTGGTCGAGGAAGATGGGGTGCTCGTAATGCACCATGTAAACGCCCGTGAGCAGCACAATGGCCAGCACGATGTTCATGGCCGGGCCCGCGGCCGCGATGATCAGCCTTTGCCAGCGCGGGTGCGCACCGAACTCGCCGGGATCTCCCGACTGTTCGTCCATCGGGTTTTCGCCGGACATCTTCACGTACCCGCCCAGCGGGATCAGGCTGATGCGGTAATCGGTGTCGCCGCGCTTGAAGCCCAACAGCCTCTTTCCGAAGCCCACCGAAAACACTTCCACGCGCACTCCGAAATACTTGGCGGCGGCGTAGTGCCCGAACTCATGGATCACGATCATCACGCCGAGCACAACTACCACGGCCAATGCATTGCTGGGAAGATTCTCGATCATGGTTACGTGCTACCTCAGGGGCTCAGGCTCGAAGCCGGCCGTTTTCATTGTAACGGGGGACGCTGCCCTGGCTAACCCACTTTTCGTGCCACCCGGTTCAGGATCTGCTCCCGGGCTTGCGCTCGCGCCTCGGCATCCACGGAGAGGACCTCTTGAATAGATTCAGGATGGGTGGTTTTCGTTGCAACTATCACCTCCTGAATCGTACGGGAAATCTCGTCGAAACGGATGTCGCCCTCCAGAAACGCGGCCACCGCCACCTCATCCGCGGCGTTGAGCGCAATGGTCTTAGACCCGCCCTCCCGCGCCGCCTCGTAGGCCAGGGCCAGGCAAGGGAACTTTTCCATATCTGGCGTCCGGAAGTCTAGATTACGAAGGTCACTCAGCGGGAACGTCATATCCGATTCGATCCGCTCAGGATAGGTGAGCGCATACAGGATGGGCAGGCGCATGTCGGTCACCGAAAGCTGTGCCAGGATGCTGCCGTCCACAAATTCGACCAGCGAGTGGATGGTGGACTGCGGATGCACCAGCACCTCCACGCGTTCGGGCAGCAGCCCGAACAACCGGCAGGCCTCGATCACCTCGAAGCCTTTGTTCATCAGCGTGGCCGAGTCAATGGTGATGCGCCGCCCCATCTTCCACGTGGGATGGTTCAGCGCCTGCTCCACCGTGATGTTGGGAAATTCCGCCTTGGGTGTGCCCAGAAAGGGTCCGCCCGATGCCGTCAGCCACACCCGCCGCACTTCCTCGAGCCGTCCGCCGCGCATGCACTGATGCACCGCGTTGTGTTCGCTGTCAATGGGCAGTAGCGGCTTTCCTTGTTTCCTGGCCTCCGCCGTGAGCAGCTCGCCCGCCGCTACCAGGCATTCCTTGTTGGCCAGTCCGACGGTCTTGCCCGCGCGCACGGCCTCGTACGTGGCTTCGAGTCCCGCCACGCCCACAATGGCGCTGACCACAAAGTCCGCTTCCGGATGCGTAGCCACCCGCACCGACCCGGCCGCGCCCTCGGCGACTTCAATTCCCGTAATACCTTCACTGCGCAACCGCGCGCGCAGCATTTCCGCCGCTTCCGGCGTCGCCATCGAAACCACACGCGGTTTCCAGCGCTTGGCCTGCTCGAACGCTGCATCCACGTTGCCGCCCGCCGCCAGCGACACCACGGCAAAGCGCTCAGGATACTGCTCCACAATGCTCAGCGTGCTGTTCCCGATGGAGCCAGTGGAACCCAGGATGGCAATGCGTTTCATCAGAAGAAGATGATGCTCGAGGGGAATATTCGTTTGCTGACTGCGAATACTAGCATGGCGGCAGGACCGGCAAAGAGCAGCGCATCAATTCGATCGAGCAACCCACCATGTCCGGGCAGGATTGCGCCCGAGTCCTTCACGTTCGCGCTGCGCTTCAAGGCGCTCTCCACCAAGTCGCCCAACTGAGCAGCAATGTTCACAACCGCCGACGCGGCAACTGCAAACCACCACGGGTAGTTCGGCATCGGGCTTCCCCATCCCGCGAAGCCAGCCGGGGGGACAAGAGCGTATGAATAAAGCCAGAAGTACAAGGGTTCTAGAGAGACCAATATCCAAGTCCCCAACGAAACGCTAATCACAAAGGAGGCGACGGCGCCCTCCCACGTCTTTCCTGGGCTGATTCTTGGTGCGAGCTTCCTGCGGCCGAAGTTCTTGCCGACGTAATAGGCTGAGATGTCACCCGACCAGACCACAACGAGTAGAAAGAAGATGAGCAGGCTTCCAAAGGCAGTTCCGGCCCACAACAGCCATAGACACAGGAGAGCAATACTGATGTAGAGCACGCCGAACGTGGCGACTCCAGCGCTAACGAAGCAACCCTCCAGGTCCGTCAACATGTGGGCCACGACGAAACAGAACGGTGCCAGGATTACTACAGCTAGGGCTGTTTGTGCTGAACTTCCAGTCAAGGTCGACTCGGGGAGGACGGATGTTAGGAATGGCATGAGAAACGGTGCCGCGCCAAGTATGCGGAGCAATGGCTTCTTGATTCTTATGCCCTTGGCTTCCGCCAAGCGCTCAAACTCAATGATGCACCCTATGGCAAGAGCCGCAAGTACGAGAGGCATGAGCCAGGACGGGCCGCGGAAGACGAGCGCCAAGACAATCGGAATCATCACCGCGGCCGTGGCCACCCTTTTCATGCGGCTCCCCTGAACATGATGCCCTGGGGCTTTAGCCCCAGGGCATCGCCTTGGACACCTAACGGTCTCGCACTTTTACCGCGGTCGTGCACCGGCGCTGCGAGAAGAAATCGCGCCCGACCGGCGGCGAACGCCAGGGAGCCGCAAAGGGAGGGCGCTACCATCTACCGGGAATTGCCGTTCGCGCTCACGCCGCCGAAACGCCGATCGCGCTTCTGATATTCCCCGATGGCTTCCAGCAGATGCCGCCCGCGGAAGTCGGGCCACAGCGTCTCGGTGACGAAAATCTCCGCGTACGCCACCTGCCACAACAGGAAGTTCGACAGGCGCATTTCTCCGCTGGTGCGGATGACCAGGTCAGGATCGGGCAGATGCCGCGTGTAGAGGTGCTTCTGGATCAATTCTTCGTCCACGTTCAGGTGACGCAGGCCGCCGTTGGACTCGGCCGCGCGCACGATGTCGTTAAACGCGTCCACCAGCTCCGAGCGCGCCCCGTAGTTCAGCGCCAGCGTCAGCACCATGCCGGAGTTGCGCGCCGTGGCCTCGCGCGCCTGCGCCATGCGCTCCTGTACATGAGCAGGCAGCTCGCGCTCGCGGCCAATATATTCCAGGCGAATGTTGTTCTTCTGCAGCGTAGGAAGTTCAGACTTCAGGTAGTGGCGCAGCAGGCGCATCAGGAATTCCACTTCCGTGCGCGGACGCTTTGCCCAGTTCTCCACCGAAAACGCGTACAGGGTCAGCGCCGGGATGCCGATGCGCGCCGCGGTTTCCACCGTCGAGCGCACCGACGCCACGCCCGCCCGGTGTCCGGCGATGCGCGGCAGGTGCCGCCGCCGCGCCCAGCG
>JBOGLL010000264.1:0-5483 GCA_050746065.1 Terriglobales bacterium
AAAGATCAGCGGCTTCGCCTGGGGCCTGGGTGTGGAACGCATCGCGATCCTGAAATATGGCGTGGACGACATCCAGTTGTTTTTCCACGGCAATGTGCGGTTTCTGGAGCAGTTCGGATGAAAGCAGCCGTTGGTCGTTGGTCGTTAGTCGTTTGTATCAGGGCACGGCTTCAGCCGTGCCGAGTCGGGACGATTGAAACGGGGGCTTTAGCCCCTGCGGTCAGAACATGAAAATCTCCGCTGCCTGGCTGCGCGAATTCGTGGACGTCAAAGTGGACGACCGCCGTCTGGCCGACGACCTCACCATGGCCGGGATCGCGGTGGAGTCGGTGAGCGGCGAAGGCGGGGACGCTGTCTTCGAGACCGAGATCACCACCAACCGCGTGGACGCCATGAACCACTACGGCATCGCCCGCGAATGCGGCGCGCTGTATGACCTCGACCTCAAGCCGCTTGTACCCAAGCTGCCGGCGGCGAAAGGCAAGGCGTCGTTCCCCATCGAGATCGCGGAGCCGGAACTCTGCCGGCGCTTCACTGGACGCGTGCTGCGCAATGTGAAGGTGGTACCGTCACCAACCAATGTGGCGCGACGACTGGAACTCGCGGGCAGTCACTCCATCAGCAACGCCGTGGACGCCACGAACTACACATTGATCCAAATGGGCAAGCCCACACACGCCTTTGACCTCGACACACTGCAAGGCGGGATGATCATCGTGCGCCGTGCGCGCGACGGCGAGAAACTGCGCACCCTCGACGGCATCGAGCGCAAGCTGGCCTCCGAAGACCTGGTAGTGGCCGATGGCGCGCGCCCCGTGGCGCTGGCCGGCGTGATGGGCGGCTTCGACACCATGATCACGGCGAAGACGCGCAGCGTGGTCATCGAGTCGGCGTGGTGGGACCCGCTCACCATCCGCAAGATGGGGCGCCGCCACGGCCTGCACACCGACGCCTCGCATCGCTTCGAGCGCGGCGCGGATTTCGACTCCACCATTCTTTCCACCAACCTGGTCGCGGCCTTCATCCTGGGAACCGGCGGTGGCGCACTCGAAGGCGAGATCATTGATGTGATCGGCAAGCCGCTCACGCGGCCTGCCGTGCGGCTGCGCAAGACGGAGATCCGCCGCATCCTGGGCATCGAGATTCCCGCGGCCGAGATCGAGCGCATGCTGTTCCGCCTGGGCTTTAGCCTGACGGCCGCCGACGGAGGATGGACCGTGACGCTGCCTTCGTGGCGGCTGGACGTGGAGCGTGAGATCGATCTGATTGAAGAGATTGCCCGCGTCTACGGCTATGAACGTTTCCCCAACACTCTGCCCGCGTTCTCCGGCGCTGTGGTCGAACTGCCGCACGCCGGGCACGACGCTCGCGTGCGTGCGACCATGCTGGGTCTGGGATACCACGCGGCCATCTCCACAACATTCATCTCGCATGAGGACGCGAAAACTTTCTCCAGCGAGCCCGCGGTGGATCTGGCCAATCCGCTGAGTCAAGAAGCGGCGGTGATGCGCAACTCGCTCGCGCCGCTCATGCTCGACATGGTGGCGCACAACCTGAACCGCGGACGCGACGACGTGCGCCTGTTCGAAACCGGACACATCTTCGCCGCCTCGGGCTCTCAGACCGACGAGCGCCGCGTCCTGGCTTTTGCCGCCACCAGCAGTGCGCTGGGCTCGGCAGCGGGTAGCGACGTGCTTGCGCAATTTCGCAGCTTCAAAGGGGACATGGAAGCCCTGCTCGGCCTCTTCCAGCACGGCGCGCTCTATTTCGATGCGCAGGCGGGAAGCTACTATCACCCGACCCGTTCGGCACGCGCGGTGATGGACGGAACCACGGTTGCGCGCTTCGGGCAGGTACATCCCGAGGTGGCCACGGCCCGCAAACTCCGAGCCGACGTCTTCCTCGCCGAGGTGCAACTCGGGCGCCTCTACCGTGGCGCGCTGCGCCGGGCGCGTTATGAAAGCCTGCTGCGGTTTCCGGCAGTGGAGCGCGATTTTTCGTTCGTGTTTGGCGACGATGTCACCTACGACCGCATCCGCAGCGCGGTCGAAGCACTCAAGCTCGCCGAGCTCCGCAGCTTCGCGCCCGCCGAAATCTTCCGTGGCGGCGCCGTGCCTCCCGGAAAGTACTCCGTGCTGCTGCGCGCCGCCTTCCAGGCCGCCGACCGCACTCTGCGTGACGACGAAGTGAACGCATGGGCCCGCCAAATCATCCAGGCGCTGGAAAAGCTAGGCGGAAGTCTGCGCACCTCCTGAGCCGTATACCCGGCATCCGAATCAGCAGCGAGTTTTCCTCAACCTGGTGCGCTATACTGCGCTCACGGATACATACTTCTGAGAGGCAGATGGCCATCATGGCGGTGAATGCATTGCGGGAGAGCGCGGTCGAAACGGCGGCCGACGAATTCCAGGCGCTGGAAGAGAAAATCCGGCGCACGGTGGAGCTGCTGAAAGCAGAACGTGAGGCGCGCGCCGCGGCCGAGCGGGACGCCGCCCGCGTGCGCCAGCAGATCCGCGAACGCCAGGATGAGTTCGACTCCCTGCGCGCCGAACTGCTCACCCTGCGCCGCGAGCGGGAAGAGGTGCGCACCCGGGTGGAAAAGATGCTCCGTCAGATTGACGCCTTGACGGAACAGGAATCCGCGAGATAATCGCGGTAGCGGTCCTGGACGCCATCAGTTGGGACGGAGGTGCAGCGGTGAGCAGCCCGAACGGCAGCGTGCGCGTCGAGATTTACGACCAGTCCTACAACCTGCGCGGTTTCGATCCCCAGTACATCCATCAGCTCGCCGCCTACGTGGATACCACCATGCGCAACGTGGCCCAGCAGACTTCCACCGTGGACTCGCTACGCCTGGCTGTCCTTGCCGCACTGAACATTGCCGACGAATACCAGCAGCTCAAGCGCAAGTACGACGCCGTCGCTGCCGACTACAACCGCCGCGCTGCCTCACTCGCCGGGCCGCTCGACGAGGCGTTGAGAGAGGCGAGACGAGCGGGGTAACGCACGCGATGTAGCCCGGCCGCCCTCGGCCGGGCCCGTGAACCATGAAGCGCGGGCGAGTCACCCGCTTCCACAGAGAAACTCATGCGCCGGTCAAAGAGCCGGCGCCACACTAGCTGGAACAGGAGACCGGCCGAGGGCGGCCGGGCTACAAGCACGCCGCATGCCAACTTTTTGTGCTTACCCCCTTGCCAAGAGCTGCGGATTTTCCTAGCATGAGCCTCGAAGACCGGCCTGCAAAGTTGGTGCGGGCGAAGCCGTTTTTTTGAACCAACACCTAATGAACGGGAGCCCGACTCGCATATCGGCCTGGTGCGCTATGTTCCGCCATGCGGAAAAGCCTAAAGGGTCGCGGCGGGCACCCACCGTCACGCGACGGGTTCATTAAGCGGTTAGTCCCACGGCCCAGTGGGTCGGTTTTTTTCTTCAGTCGTTCGTCGTTAGTCGTTGGTCGTCGGTGGTTGGCCCTGCTGCGCTCTCCTATCCTCCTCCCCCTCTCCTGCTAGACTGGAAAAGGTCACGACGAACGACGATCGACCAACGACTAACGACTGTCAATGCTTCCCCGCCTGCTGGAATTCGGCGAATACGGAATCTCCACCTACGGCGTGATGGCGGCCATCGGGCTGATCGTGGGCCTCGCCGTTAACGTTCGCCTGGCGAAACGCGAAGGACTCGATCCCGACAGGTGCTGGGACTTGGGCATCCTGGCCATCTTGTCGGGCATTCTCGGGGCCAAGATCCTGCACGTCGCTAACAACTGGGAACGCTTTGCAGCCAATCCCTGGAGTCTGTTCAGCCTCGAGATGCTGCAGACGGGCGGCGTTTTTTACGGAGGCCTGGTCGCCGCCATCGTTGTTTCACTCTGGTATATGCGCCGCCACCACCTGCCGCTGCTCAAGACTCTGGACGTATTCGCGCCCGGCCTTGCGCTCGGCCATGCCTTGGGTCGCCTGGGCTGTTTTGCCGCTGGATGCTGCTACGGCAAGCCCACCGACCTGCCCTGGGGCGTCACCTTCACCAGCGAGTTGGCGCACCGCTGGGCGGAAACCCCGCTCGGCGCGCCCCTCCATCCCACACAGATTTACGAATTCCTGGTGGAGCTGGCAAACTTCGGTGTGCTTATGTGGCTGTTCCGCCGGCGGAGCTTCGATGGCCAGGTAATCGGAGCGTACCTTTTTCTCTACGGCTTTGCCCGCTATTTCCTGGAGTTCCTGCGCGGCGACCCCGGCCGCGGCTCGCTGTTCCACGGCGCCATGACCGGCACGCAGCTCATTTCCATCCTGATGGTCATCGCCGGCGGCGTGCTGTGGCTGCGCCGGGAGCGTCCACGCAGCCCGGGGGTCGCGCCGGCGCGGGACCGCGCCGATTCCTCGCCCGCGTAACTGCCCGCCTCATGCCTGCCCACCAGACTTCCGCCTTTACGGTCGCACCGGAGGACGCCGGCCTTCGTCTCGACGTGTTCCTCGTTCGGCAGCTCTCCGGCGTGAGTCGCGCACGGGTGCAGGAGCTGATCGCGCAAAAGAACGTCTTAGTGGAAGGTGCTGCTGCCAAAGCCTCGCTCAAGCTGCGCGGCGGCGAGAGCATCACCGTGATGGGCCCGGCCGAGCGTCCGCCGCTGCGCGCTGTGCCGGAAGACATCTTGCTCGACGTGGTTTACGAAGACGACGCGCTGGCCGTGATCAACAAGCCGGCCGGGATGATGGTGCATGCGGGCGCGGGACAGGCTGAGGACACGCGCAATCGCGGCACGCTGGTGAACGCCCTGCTGCACCGCTTCCGGGCGCTCTCGGGCGTAAGCGGTGGCCTGCGCCCGGGCATCGTACATCGGCTCGACAAGGACACCAGCGGCCTGATCGTGGTGGCCAAGGATGACGCCGCCCATCAGGACCTGGGCCGACAGTTTTCGCATCGCCGGGTGAAGAAGACCTACATCGCCCTGGTACACGGCTGGATGAAACAGGACTCGGGCGTTATCGAGAGCGCCATCAGCCGTGACCGCATCCGCCGCCGGCGCATGACCACACGCCGCAGCGGAGGTCGTGCCGCACTCTCCGAATATGGGGTGCTGGAACGCATCGCTTCCCCGCTCGGCCGCTTCTCTCTGCTCGAGGTGCGCATCTTCACCGGACGAACGCACCAGATCCGCGTCCACCTCTCCTCGCTTGGGCATCCGGTGGTGGGCGACGCGCTCTATGGCGCTCCCCGCAATCTCACCACGCGCGACGGCAAAACCTCCGTGCCCACGCTGCCGCGCAACTTCCTGCACGCTGCTGCGCTCGAGTTTGCCCATCCCCGCACTGCGGCCCCGCTCAACTTTTCTCGCCCGCTTCCCGAAGGACTGAACAACTTCCTCGCTAGGTTGCGTCATCCCACGTAACAGGGCATGTACTTCCGAGACTGGATGCTTCTGGATCGAGGGCTATAATGGAATTCATGCAGTGGTGGATTTTCATACTGATGGTTTCATTGTCCACGCC
>JBOGLL010000265.1:0-5173 GCA_050746065.1 Terriglobales bacterium
TTCCGTCTGGACGTGGGCAGGATCGTTGCTCGCCGCGCTGCTCATTTACTACGAGCTGCGTCCCGTGAGCGTGGCCGTGGGCTGGGCGGCATTCGGCGTGCTGCTCTTTGAGTTGGGCAGCACGACCAATTCGCGTGCGCTGCGTATGCAGGGCTACACGGCGCTGGCGGCGAGCTTCGTACGGCTGTTCTTTGTCAACCTGAATGCCGAAACCGTGGCCGGAGAACTGAGCACTCGCGTGTACACCATCGTTCCGCTGGCGTTGGCCTATTTCTACGTGTACGCGCGGATCGCATACGCTTCGGACGATGAACTCGCCACCGAGACCGCCCCGGCGGTGGTGGCCCACGTCCATGCCTGGTTCGGGACGATTGCGCTGGCAGCGCTGATGCGCTTCGAACTCGACCCCAATTGGGTAGCGGCGGGCTGGGCCGGGCTGGTGGTGGCCGCGATGGCGGCGTCGTGGATGACCGAGAAGCGCGTCTTCCAGGCGCAGGCCCTGGTGATGAGTTATGCCGTCCTGTTCCGAGGGTTGCTGTACAACCTGTACGGCACCGCGACTCCTTCCGAGCTGTGGACCCAAGGACGCCTGATGACGGTGGGCGTAACCGTGGGCATCCTGCTGCTGGCGCTGCCTTTCGCCTTCAAATTGCGCGTCCTGCCCAGCGCTCGCGGGCCGCAATCGGGCTGGCTGGCCCCCTTGACGCAGCGGCCGGAACAGCACTTGTTCTTCCTTCCCGTCGCGTTGGCCACCCTGCTGTTCCTCCGGGAAATGCACAGCGGCATGATCACGGTCTCCTGGGGCGTAGAAGGTGTGGTGGTGTTCCTGCTGGCACTCGTCGCCGGGGAACGCAGCTACCGCCTAACCGGCCTGGGCCTGCTGCTGCTTTGCGTAGGTAAGATCGTGCTGCTGGACGTGTGGGAGATGGGCATGCGCGACCGCACCATCACGTTCGTCGTGTTGGGCCTCGCTCTGTTGGTGGTTTCCTTCCTCTACAACCGATTCCGCGACACCATCCGGCAATACATATGAAGCGATGGTTGGCATTCGGTGTCGTCCTTCTGCTGGCTGGCGGCGCCATCTCCATCAGTGAGCGGCGAAAGGCGGAGGCTCCTGTAAGCCCGGGCGCCGTGCTGACCATGGGGGCGGATGTGCAACGCAGCGCCAGCCGCGTGCCGGCCGTGGCTACGCGCATCTCCGATGCGGAGGAGATCCAGATCGGCGACTCCATGGCGGCTCGCGCCACGATGATGGGTATGGGCGCATCGCAGGACCCGGATGCGGTGGTAGTGGAGGCTTACATCAAGAAGATCGGATCGCACGTGGCGGCGCGCACCCAGCGCAAACTTCCCTATCGTTTCCACTACATCGCGGAAGACGGCTTCGATAACGCCTTTGCCCTTCCCGGAGGGCACGTTTTCATCGGCAAAGGGCTGCTGGAACTGATGGATTCCGAAGACCAGCTTGCGGCTGTGCTGGGTCACGAGATCGAACACATTGATCGCCGCCACTGCGTCGAACGTGTGCAACTCGAGGCCCGGACGCGCAGGCTGCCGCTGGGCGTAGTGGGAGCGCTGGCCCAGATTCCGATCGAGATCTTCCAGGCCGGCTACACCAAGAACCAGGAACTGGAAGCCGACAGCGAAGGCACCAAGCTCGCTGTGCGCGCAGGATATTCGTACCAGGGCGCGGTGCGTTTGTTTGAGGCCATGGAGAAACATTCGACAAAGCCGCCGCCGGAGCAGAAGTCCTTGCGCCGGGAGATTGGGAAGCTGGCGGTACAGACGGTGGTGGGATACTTCCAGTCGCATCCGCCCAAGGCGGAGCGCATCCGGCAAGTGCGTGAATTGGCCGAGCGCGAAGGCTGGCAGGCGCGCGGCGAGCGCCGGCTGCCGGCAGCGATTGCTCAGCGCGTCCAAAAGAAGCCGCAAAGCGCGGGGAACGCTCCGTAAGGCTCTAGAGCCGTAACCGTTCTTCGATGATTTTGAGCACAGCCCGCGACCAGGAAGTATCCTCGTCCTTCTGCCCGGCGTGGCTCAAGACCAGCACAACAATTTGCCGGTCAGGATAGGCATAAATCAACCCGTTCGGTCCCCAGTCATCGTTTCCACGTGTGAAGATTACCGGTGACCCTTTCTCGGTATTTGCGAGAAACCAACCCAGCCCGGAAGCTCCCTCCTGGATTTTCACGTGCGGCGTAAAAAACTCATCTACTGCAGGACGAGTGAAGACTTTTTCGTTTCGAAGTGCTCGGTACCAGGAGTACAGATCGTGAGTCGTCGAAAACATCGCTCCGGAACCTAACCCGCCCCATTGTCTCTTGCTCAGGCGTGCTGGACGGGGCCTTCGAGCCGGCGTCACAGACTTTGCCTCCGCAGTCGCGGCAAACCCCGTGGCCGCAAGGCCCGCGGGCTGCAAGAGCTGCTTGCGGACGAAATCTTCGAAGCGCTTGTGGGTCACCAGTTCGACGATTGCGGCTGCGAGGGCGTAGTTGTCATTGGAGTATCCGAAAGCCGTACCCGGCGGCCGTTCGAGAGGCTGACTCAAGATGGCGGCAACTGCCGCCGAACGGTCCTCGATCTCGTCGGCCACGTAGTTTTGTGGAAATCCACTCTGGTGCGTCAACAGTTGCAGCAGGGTAATCGCTGCTTTATCGGGTGGAGCCTGCGGCACATACTTCGAGATCGGGTCCGCGAGTCGGAGCAGTCCTCTGTCCTGGCACTTAAGGATCGCTGCACTCGTGAATTGCTTGGCAATGGATGCGATCCAGAACTTCGAGGAGGCAGTCAGGCGAGCACCAGCAATGCTCCCATATGTCTCGTCGAGCAAGATGTGGTCGCCGCTTGCGATGAGCACGGCTCCTGAAAAACCGTCACGCGTCGTGGCCCGAATGGCTGCATCAATGTCAGCCGTGACTCGCACGTCCGCGCTGTCCTGCCCGACTGCCAGGCACGAGAAACAGACGATTGCTGTTGCAATGGCAGAAAACATGTTTGGCCGTGGCTTCACTGTTCTGGGCACACTGGCCAGCAACCCAGGTGCGTGGCAATCGGCGTCAAGCCCGCAATCCCTTCAGGGCCACGGCTGCAAGACCAGCCACGGCAAGAACCAGCGCAGTCCACAGGATGGCGGGATTGCGTTCCGACCAGGGACGCGTGTCCGGCCGGCCGGTGTAGGCAGCGTTCGTCACGTGCCCTGCGAGGCGTGCTGCCGGCGCGGCCGCATCCGCCTGGAAGAACTTGGCGTAGTCGTAAACCGGAGCCGAGAGCTGCGAGTCCCCGTAGTACAGGTTCAGTTTCGTATTTCCCCGGGGATCGAAGTACACGCGACGTTCGACCGAGAACCCTTGCACGCGCCGCAGGCGCAGCGGTGGGTCGTCCCCGTTCTGGATGACGATGCGGAACTTTTTGGAGCGCACACCCAGGAGATCGAGCGCCAGTTCGTCGGCGTCCACCTGACTGCCGGCCCGTTTCATGCGCACACGGCTCACGCTGCCATCCGCCACGCGGCGGTTGTCGGAGTTGACGACCTGAAAGTCGCGGCGGAAGTTCACCTGGCTCGGGTCTACATCGAACGTCACGCGCTCCAGGGGAACGTTTTCCGGCCAGTCCACGGAGATGACGGTGGTCTTGCCGTTCTCGTGAAAGCCGGTGAGCTCACGAATCCTGGTCCAGTGCCCGGGCTTTTCTTCGTAACGGGCGACCGTCGCGCCCCGTACATCTGCTGGAGCCACGCCGCCGGTGATAGTCACACGCAGATAGCCAAAGCGCGAATCGGGCAATCGCAGCGTAGAATTCGCCCCCAGCTTTTCCTTGGTGAAGTCGTAGAGGGTGACCTCGGAGAGCTTCACCCAGCGTGCTCCGCGCAGGTCGTCCTGACCTTCGACGGTTGCCCGGGCGATGAAGTCGCGCGTGTCGAGTTGCAATCTCACGCGGTTGTACTCCTCGACTCCGCTCACGTCGAGCACGAACTGCGTCTTCCCCGCAATGCTGCCCGGCTGAAGGACTTTGACTTGAGTGTCTGTCTGAAGGGTGGACGAACGCTCCACGCGCAGGGCGTAGGGAATCTCCGTTCCGTCGGCGGCGTAGAGACGCAAATCGGCGAGGTCGTTGCGGGCTGCGCTCCACACCTGCTCGTCGATCACCAGATAGTTTTGGCGGCCGCCGTCGGTCGATTCCACCTCGCGCATGTGCGTAAAGTAAGGAATCGAGGCCTGGGATCCGGATTGGGCCGCAAGCACGGCGAACAAGAAAACACTGGCTGCCAACTTCATGCGGGTGTCGACCTCCCCTCCGCCGGCTGTTCCTGGGCACGGCTGCGCGCGGAAAGCTTCAGCCAGTCGCGCTGGTAGGCGAAGGAGATGCCCAGCAGGATCACGCCCAGCGCGATGAAGCTCAGCACGCGGTAGCCCTTGTCGAGTTGCGAGACGTCGTACACAAAGACCTTCACCACGGTAACCGCGATGAGTACCAGCGCCTGCCAGCGCAGGAATGCCGAACGCCGCCAGAAGCCGGTGGCCATGAGCGCGGCGCCGTATAGCATCCACACCGCAGAGTAGGTGAAGTCACGAGCGATGAACAGAGTGTGATAGCGCGCCCCGGCGGCGGGATCTACGACGTAGTCGGTTCCCGTGAAGCGCTGGGTTACGACTTCAATCTCCCGCGAGAAATAGTCGGACACTTCATGGTTCAGGGCGAGCAGCGCCAGCAGGTTCAACGCCACGATGGGAACCGCCACCGGCCAGCCGCTCTCGCCCTGCTTGCGGGCATAGGCCACAATGCCGGCCAGAACCGCAATGGCCACGGCATAGGTCGCGCCGCGCTCGTTGAAGATCAGGCGCGTGGTCTCGAAGTTGTCGATGAACAGCAGCCGTCCCACGCCCAGGGCCAGCGCGCCGATGGAGAACCAGCGCAGGAAGTCGCTGCGTCCGCGGTGGGCCACAAACAACAGCGCCGCTGACTGTACGAACCATCCGATGGTGATCCAGTGGCGCTCGAGTTGCAGCGGGATGGCGATGGTGACGAAGCCGATGCCCAGGGCCATGTGCAGCAGCGGGATGAGCGGCGCGACTTCCGAGCCTTCGGCCACGGCCTGCTGTCGCAAGTGCCGGGCCAGCACGATGTAGATCGCGGCCAGGGCGACCGCCAGCCAGGGCAGCGGCGAAGGCTTCAG
>JBOGLL010000266.1:0-7397 GCA_050746065.1 Terriglobales bacterium
GGGCTGGGTGACGCGCCGCGTCCGGGAGCAGGCGCATGAGCGCGGCGGCATCGGCGCTGTCGCTGGGCAGGGAGCTGGCCGCCATCTGCGGCGAAGCGCACGTCAGCGAAAATCCGGTGGCGCTTGAGGGTTTTGCGATCGATGGGGTGGTGCCGGCAGTCGCGGTGGAGCCGGCATCGGCCGAGGAAGTCGCGGCCATCCTGCGCATGGCCACGGCACGCGACCTGGTAGTTGTACCCAGCGGCGGCTTCACGCAGCAGGCTGGCGGCGGTGTCCCTACGCGCGTGGACATTCTGCTGCGAACGTCGCGCATGCGCAGCGTCCGCTACTACGATCCGGGTGACCTCACGTTCGGCGCCGAAGCGGGAATCACCATCCATGAAATTGACCAGCGCCTGGCGGAGAAAGCGCAGTGGTTGCCGCTGGATGTAGTGCGACCTGAGTCGGCGACGCTGGGCGGCGTGCTGGCGACCGCAGCGCACGGCCCGCTGAAGCATGCTTTCGGCGGCGTGCGCGAGTTCTGCATCGGGGTGAGCTTCGTGACTGGCGACGGCACCCTTGCGAAAGGTGGCGGGCGCGTGGTGAAGAACGTGGCCGGCTATGACCTGATGAAATTGCTCATCGGCAGCCAGGGAACGCTAGCAGTGATCGTCGAGGCCAACTTCAAGGTGTTCCCGCGGCCGCGCCAGACGCGCACCTTCGTCGATGAGTTCGCGGAACTGGATGAAGCCATGCGTTTTCGTGACCGTGTGCTGCGCTCGCCGCTCAAGCCGCTGTGCGTGGACCTGGTATCGCCACGCGCGGCCGAGTATCTGACGGAGACGCCGCCGCGGGTGCGCGATGTGGAAGAAGTCACGCCCCAGCATCCCACCGAGCCGGCCCTGGGTCCGTGGCAGGTGATGGTGCGGGCGGCGGGCAGCGACAGCGTGCTGGCGCGATACCGCAGAGAGTTGGGCGCGGATGCTGCGCATGAGCTGGCAGGAATGGACGAAACGCGCGCATGGCGGTGCATCGCTGGTTTCGCCGAGAACGTACTGGCGCGTCACCAGAACGCCATGATGCTCGACCTGAACCTGCCGATCGCGTCCGTGCGTGATGCGCTGGCCGCGGCTGAGCGTGCCGGGCTGGAGAACAACTTCCTGTGTGCGGTGGTGGGGCGCGCGGGCGTGGGGTCGCTGGTGGTGACCTTCATTCCGCTGCTGGTGGATCCGCCATCGGCCATGCAATATGCGAACGCGGTTTCGAACCTGCGAGGCGGACTGCCGCGAGATGCGTCGGCGGTGGTGACGCGCTGTCCACGTGAGGCCAAGCTGCACTTCAGTCTGTGGGGAACACCCCCGACGGATCTTGAGTGCATGCGTGCGGTAAAGCGGGCGCTGGATCCGAGGAATGTGCTGAACCGGGGAAGGTTCGTGGTGTAATGATCGCGCGTCTTTGACGGCCGGAGGGTTCGCATATGCCGCACCACGATCTCGCACTTGCCGCTCTTTTCACATCGCTGGCCCTCCCTGCATTGGCAGTACCGCAGCAGCCGGCCAAGAAAACGCCCGCGCCGGCCACCAAGCCAGCAATCCCGGTGAAGCGCACCGCGGTGGCCGCTGTGCCGAAGGGTCTGTTCCCGGTAAAAGTGAAGGACCAGTGGGGATACATCGACGGCCGGGGAAAACTCGTGATCGTGCCTCAGTTCGATGATGCGGAGCCATTTTCCGAGGATTTGGCGGCGGTGAAGGTGAAAGGACGATGGGGTTTCATCGACCCAGCGGGGGAGCTGGTGATTCCCGCCGAGTACGACAGGGCAAGGAAGTTCTCCGAAGGGTTTGCCACAGTCGATAAAGAAGGCGGCTGGGGTTTTATAAACAGGAGCGGAAAACCCATCACGGAATTCACTTACATCAGTAGCGCCGACTTTTCGGGCGGGCTGGGGTGGGCCCGGGGAGACGACCGCGATGGGTTTGTGGACAAGGAAGGGAAGCACGTAGTGTTCGAGCAATACCAGTACGGTTGGATGTATCCCCTCGACGATGGGCTGTCGCTGGTAAAGCTGAACGAGAAATGCGGGTTCATCGACCGAGGTGGAACGCTGGTAATCCCTGTGGAGCTGGATTGCAAGCCGCTGAAGTTCAGGGGCATCGGAGGAGGGGGGAGGCTGGCGCAGATGAGGATTTTGAAGGCGCTCACGGGATTTTCGGACGGGATGGCGGCCATCGCCATGGACGAGAAATGGGGCTACATCGACAAGACGGGCAAGACCGTCATCGCGCCGCAGTATTCCTCGAAGAAGGTGACGCCGGCCGTGCATCCCTTTTCGGAAGGATTGGCGGCGGTTTCCGTAGAAGATAAGTGGGGCTACGTGGACAAGACGGGAAAGATGGTGGTGCAGCCGGTCTACGACGAGGGTCCGGGGCGGTTTTCGGAAGGGCGGGCGGCGGTGCCGGTACATGGCAAGTGGGGGTACATCGACGCGTCCGGGAAAATGGCAGTGCCGCCGCAGTTCACCAAAGCCGATCCGTATGCCAATGGACTGGCCCGCGTCTGGCTGGATGGAAAACTCTGCTACATCGACAAAGCAGGGAAACTGGTCTGGAAGCCGGTGGAGTGAATCCGCACTTCAACACAATGGACTTCGTCAAGGAAGCCTTGAATCAATCGTCAATCTCGCAAGGAGAATCTCACTTCACTTCCCCCGACCGTCCCACCTGGGACCTGTACTCGGTGTGTATCCATTGTGGGCTGTGTTTGAACCACTGTCCTACGTATCGGGTTCTGGGAATGGAGGCGGACTCGCCGCGCGGCCGCATCTACCAGGTGTTGCAGGTGGACGCTGGGCGGCTCGAGATCGCCGATTCGTTCGTCACCCACATTGATCGCTGCCTGGACTGCCGGGCGTGCGAGACGGCGTGCCCCTCGGGCGTGGAATACGGGCGCATCGTGGAAGGCGCTCGTGCCGAGATCGAGCAGAACTTCAGGCGCCCGCTGCTCGTGCGCTGGCTGCGCAACTTCTTCTTCCGGCGCCTGCTGCGCGACTACACTCTGCTGGAGCGCTGCGCCGGCGTACTGCGCGTTTATCAGCGCTCAGGCCTGGAGAGACTCGTGCGCGCCAGCGGCGTGCTCAAGCTCTTCGGCTTGCAGGATGTGGCCGCGCTAGCGCCGCGCATCAGCGAGAAGCCGTTCTTTTACGAATTTGGGAAAGAGTTTCCTGCCATCGGCGAGCGGCGCGCGCGCGTGGCCTTCCTGGGAGGATGCGTGGCCAGCGTAGCCTTCGCCGAGCTGAACCGGACGACGGTGCGCGTGCTGCAACAGAACGGGGTGGAAGTGTTCGTTCCGGCGGCCCAGGTGTGTTGCGGAGCGCTGCATGCGCACGCCGGCTTCCGCGATGATGCCCGGGAGCTGGCGCGGAGAAATATCGAAGTGTTTCTCAGTGGCTTCGACGCAATCGTCACCAATGCCGCAGGTTGTGGCGCCACACTGAAGGAATACGAGGACCTGCTGGAGGGCGATGCCGAATACGCCGAGCGAGCGCGGCAGTTCGTGGGGCGAGTGAAGGATGTCACCGAGTTCCTAGCGGAACTGGGCCTGCGGGCGCCGGCGAAGAAACTTGCGTGCCGCGTTACCTACCAGGACCCGTGCCATCTGGCGCACGGACAGCGGGTGCGCTCGGCGCCGCGGGAGGTGATAGCGGCCACGGGCGCGGAGCTCGTCGAGATGCCGCACGCGGACTATTGCTGCGGGAGCGCGGGCATCTACAACGTGACGCAGAACGAGCTGTCCATGCAGATCCTCGACTCGAAGATGGACGACGTAGCCTCCACGTCCGCCGACGTGATCGCGACTGCGAACGTAGGCTGCATGCTGCAACTACGCGCGGGCGTGGCCCGGCGCGGGTTGAAAATGGAAGTGAAGCACGTGGTGGAGCTGCTGGACGAGGCCTATGCTGAGTGAATCATTGAGTTATTGAATCATCGGATCATCAATGGAAACGCGCGGCGCATTTCCGGGATGGCTCAACCGGTTGTGGTGGGTGTTACTGCCGGGAGTGCTCATTGTTACTGTCAGCATACTCGGAGTGACCGGATACCTCATGAGCAGGGTCAGTGATGACAGGGCCACAGGGCTAGCGGCAGTAGGCGGCGGCGGGGCCAGCCTTTTGCTTTCCTGGCTCGTAGTGTGCCTGGCTTTGATGCATCTCTGGTTCCTGGTGGCGGCGTGCTTCGCTCTGCGGCGGAGGGCACAGCTTCGGCGCCAGGAAGAATGGAAGCTGGCGGGGACGGGCGTGGTATTGCTGGCGGTCTACAGCCCGCTAATCGCGATGGTGGTGGTTCGAATGTTTTGACGGGGTAGGGCGAGGGTTGGGTGCCGTCCCTGGGACTGGCATCGCTCTGGTGCCGCGAACTGGCTGCTCAGCGCGAAAAAGCCTTACGCGTTGCGAGGAGCACAATCACGTTGACTGCACTAGTCGCTGTGAGCATCATGGCGAAGTCTTGCAGGGGGATAAGAGGCGCGTTGATGAGCAAGAGCAGCGTGCTCCAGCGCATGGCGACGATGCGGGCGGCGCCTTCGCCGCGCCACAGGCGTCTCGCATGCCAGAGGCAAGCGAAGCCGGGGCCGGCAATCATCACGCCCAGCAGGACTACCGAGTAGAAAGGGAAGCCGTACTGGAACACAGGCGCGCCACCGAAGCCCTTGCCTTCGAGCGCATGGCGCAGCACGCCCTGCAGGTGCGCGCCGCCCAGGAGAAAATTCGACACCCCGCAGACGGCGTTGCTCGCCAGGACGATCACATGCGGCGCGGACGCCGACAGTTTCATGATTCCCGCCGGATTGGACGCTGAATCGCGGACAGTTCTTCCCCGCCCGTTTACACGATGTCCGCCGCCTTGTCTACGTCCGACACGCCCATGATGATGAGCGCGCGGCTGTCGCCTTTGACGATGGAACCGTAACAATAGGTGATATTGATGCCTTTGTCGGCGAGTTTGCGCGTCACTTTGCCGAGTGCCCCCGGGCGGTCAGTGAGGCGAACGGCAACGGCGTCTTCTTCGCGGTAGGAGAGCCGGAGGTTGTCGAGCACTTTTTTGGCGGTGGGCAGGGGAGTGGCCACGATACGGATGCCGCCGGCTTCGTCGGGCGCGGCCATGACGGCGCTGATGTTCACAGCCACGGCTGCCAGTTCGCTGCAGATGCGGGCCAGTACGCCCGGTTTGTTCTCAGTGTGGATCAGGAGTTGAGTGACGCGAGCCATGCTTTCCCCCGGAGTTGAGTCATCGACTCATGCAGAATGAATCATTGAATCATTGAGTCATTGAATCATTGGGCAAGAAGGAAGCGCGGTGCAACGCAAGTGATTCAATGATTCAATCGCTCAATGGTTCAATGGCTCGATGATTCAATCGGCGATCATCCTTTCTTCTCTCCCAAGATCTCTTCCTCCTCCTTCCCTTCCTGGCTCAGCTTGAGGATGACGCCGTAGTCTTCCAGGGTGGAGGTGTCGCCGCTGACCGATTTCGTCGTGACGATCTCGCGCAGCAGGCGGCGCATGATCTTACCGGAGCGCGTCTTGGGCAGTGCGGCGACGAAGTGGATGCGCTCGGGACGGGCGAGCGAGCCGATTTCGTGCGCCACCCATTCGCGCAGCTCGTCGGAGACGGCATCGTCCTGCGCCATGCCCTGCTTCAGCGTAACGAATGCGTGAATGGCCTGTCCCTTGAGCTCGTGCGGAGCGCCTACCACGGCGGCTTCCGCCACACTGCTGTGCCGCACCAGTGACGACTCGACTTCCATGGTGCTCAGGCGGTGGCCGGCCACGTTGATTACGTCGTCCACACGGCCGAGAAGCCAGATGTAGCCGTCGGCGTCGCGGGTGGCGGCGTCTCCGGTGAAGTAGCGGCCGGGATAGCGCGACCAGTAGTTCTCCTTGAACCGCTCAGGGTCTTTGTAGAGCGTGCGCAGCATGGCAGGCCACGGCTGGGTCAGCACCAGGTAGCCTTTGCCTTCAGGGACGGAGTTGCCGGCGTCGTCCACGACATCGGCCGCGACGCCAGGCAGCGGGTGCGTGGCCGAGCCGGGCTTCGCGGGCGTAGCCCCGGGAATAGGAGAGATGAGGATAGAGCCAGTCTCGGTTTGCCACCAGGTGTCCACGATGGGGCAGCGTGCTTTGCCGATCACGCGGCGGTACCACTTCCAGGCCGCGGGATTGATGGGCTCGCCTACGGAGCCGAGCAGGCGCAGCGACGAGAGATCGCGACCGTTGGGCCATTCTTCGCCCTGGCGCACGAAACTCCGGATAGCGGTCGGCGACGTGTAGAACACGCTGACGCGGTATTTTTCGATGATGCGCCACCAACGGTCGGGCTTGGGTGTATCGGGCGCGCCTTCGTACATCAGCGTGGTGGCGCCGGCGGCCAGCGGGCCATAGACCACATAAGAATGTCCGGTGACCCATCCGATGTCGGCGGTGCACCAGTAGGTGTCGTCGTCCTTCAGGTCGAATACCCAGTTGAGGGTGGCCAGCACCTGCGTCAGGTAGCCGCCGGTGGTGTGAACGACGCCTTTCGGCTTGCCGGTAGTGCCCGAAGTGTAGAGCACGTAGAGCGGATGCTCGCTGTCGAGTTCCTCGGCAGGGCACACTTCGGAGATGCCGAAGGTGAGGTCGTCCCACCAGAGGTCGCGGCCGATTTCCATGGGAATGGGAATGCCGAGCCGCTTGGCGACGACGACGTGCTTCACGCTGGGGCAGGTGCCACCGGCCAGCGATTCGTCCACGCTCTGCTTGAGCAGGATCTCCTTGCCGCGACGCAAGCCGGCGTCGGCCGTGATCACGATCGCCGCTTCCAGGTCCTGAATGCGTGCCTTGAGCGCCTCGGCGGAGAATCCGCCGAAGACTACCGAATGCGTGATGCCCAGCCGGGCACAGGCGAGCATGGCAACCGCTGCCTCCGGAATCATGGGCATATAAATGATGGCCCGGCTGCCGGGCTTCAGCCCCAGCTTCTTCAGCGCGTTGGCGAATTTGGCGACTTTGCGGTGCAGTTCCTGGTAGGTGAGGATGCGCTGCTCGAAGTTCTCCCCTTCCCAGATGATGGCCGCCTGGTTGCGTCGCCGGGTGGTGAGATGGCGGTCCAGGCAGTTGTAGGCGACGTTGGTGCGGCCTCCGACAAACCATTTGGCGAAGGGCGGATTCGACCAGTCGAGCACCTTCGTCCAGAGAGCGAACCAGTGGAGATCACCGGCGCGCTCGCCCCAGAATTTTTCCGGGTCGCGCGCGGCTTCGTCGTACAAGCGTTGATACTCCTCCATCGAGCGTATGGAGGCTTTATCGCGGAAGTGCTGGGGAGGTTGGAAGGTTTCCTGCTGATCCATCAGAGTCTCCGGGAATCCAGCATTGTACCGGAGAGCATGGC
>JBOGLL010000267.1:0-5274 GCA_050746065.1 Terriglobales bacterium
CAATCTGCTCATTTTCCTCATCGCGCTGTCCTCCGTCGCACCGGCCCAGGTTCCACAGCAGCTCGGTGCGGTGACGTTCGTCAAGACGCTGCCCCACGGCATGGAACTGAGTGCGGGCAACGCTGTGATCCGCATCGTCGCCGTAAGCGACTCGGTGATTCGCGTGCGTTTCGCGCCCGAAGGCAAATTTCCCGTGGAGCACTCCTGGGCAGTGATGCCGGAAGCGCTCAAGTCACCGGCCTCGGTGCGCGCGATTGACGCGGAAGACAAAGCCGAGTTCTCAACGGCGAAGCTCACCGTGCGCGTGGAGAAGCCGACGTCGCGCATCGTGTTTCTCGACCAGGCCGGCGGCGTGATCCTGGAAGACGCGCGCCGTCGCCCCGTGACCTGGGGTGAATTCGGATTCCGCGTCTGGAAAGCTATGCCCGAGGACGAGCACTACTACGGACTGGGTGAAAAAGGCGGACCTCTCGATCGCCGCAATCAGGCCTTCACCAACTGGAATATCGACAACTTCGGATGGCAGGAATCCACCGACCCGCTCTACAAGACCATTCCGTTCTTCCTGGGGATGCGCCAGGGCCGCGCCTACGGCCTTTACCTCGACAATGCGTGGCGCTCCAGCTTCGATTTCGGCAAGGAGTCGCGCGACGCCTACTCCTTCGGTGCGGAAGGCGGAGAGCTCGACTATTACTTCATCTATGGCCCGCATCCGAAAGAAGTGATTCGCGACTACACCGCCCTCGTCGGACGCATGCCTCTGCCGCCGCTGTGGTCGCTGGGCTATCAGCAGTGCCGCTACAGCTACTATCCCGAAGCGCGCGTGCGGGAAGTGGCGCGCACTTTCCGCGAGAAAAAGATTCCCGCGGACGTCATTTATCTCGACATTGACTACCAGGACGGCAATCGTCCCTTTTCCGTGGACCGCAAGCTGTTCCCCACGTTCGAGGACATGATTCGCGATCTGCGCCAGGACGGCTTTCACCCCATTGCCATCACGGATCTTCACATCAAGAAGGAGACGGGCTACGCGCCCTACGACACCGGCCACGCCGGCGACCACTTCGTGAAAAATCCCGACGGCACGGAATACGTAGGCGTGGTGTGGCCGGGGCCCAGCGTGTTCCCGGAGTTCACGCTGTCGCGCAGCCGCCAGTGGTGGGGCGGGCTTTACAAGGACTTCGCGGGTATGGGCGTCGCTGGTTTCTGGAACGACATGAACGAGCCCGCCATCTTCCAGCGCGACGACAAGACCATGCCGCTCGACGTGGTGCACCGCATGGACGACGGAACCAAGCTCGACCATCGCGCCGTGCACAACGTCTTCGGCACCCTGAACGGACGCGCCACGTATGACGGCTTGCGCAAGCTGCGTCCCAGCGAACGCCCGTTCGTGCTCACGCGCGCGGCCTACACCGGCGCGTGGCGCTGGGCCGCCTCCTGGACGGGTGACAACACCAGCTCATGGAACCATCTGCGGCTCACCATTCCCACGCTGCTGAACCTGGGCGTCTCCGGCTACACGCTGGTGGGCAACGACGTGGGCGGCTACGCGGGCAGCCCGCCTGCCGATCTGCTCACGCGCTGGATGCAGCTCGGCACGTTCACTCCCATCTTCCGTAATCACACACAGAAAGGCTCGGCCGACCAGGAACCCTGGGTGCACGGTCCCGAGCACGAAGCCATCCAGCGGCGCGCCATCGAGCTGCGCTACCGTTTGCTGCCCTACCTCTACACCTATATGGAAGAGGCCACACGGAATGGCCTGCCGGTGATGCGTCCTCTATTCCTCGAATATCCGGAAGAAGAAAAACTTTCCAGCGACGACATCCACTTCCGCAACGTCTTTCTCTTCGGACGCGACCTGCTCATAGCACCCGACGTGATGGAGCGCACCGATGCCTACGACGTCCTGTTGCCCAGGGGCGACTGGTTCGACTATTGGACGGGCACGCGCGTGGCCGGCGGTCAAACCTTACAGCTTGCTCCCGCGCTCGACGTAATTCCTATTTATGTGCGCGCGGGCGCGATCATTCCGCAGCAGCCCGTGGTGCAGCACACCGGTGAAACGCCCAGTGGCCCGCTGGAACTGCGCGTATATCCGGGCCCTGACTGCTCCGGGTCGCTGTATCAGGACGACGGGCGCACCTTCGCCTACACGCGCGGCGAGTATCGTCGCATTTCTTACACCTGTCAGATCACGGCGGATTCGGTGCGTGTGAAAATCTCCGGCCCGGAAGGCAGCTTCACGCCCTGGTGGCGCAGCGTGCAGATCGAGGTCTACGGCGCCGAGCGCGCGCCCCGCGAAGTGCTCATCGGCCGGACACCCGTCAAAGACTGGAAGCACGACGCCTCCGCGCGTAAGGTTGTGTTCTCCGTGCCGGAGACGGGCACGGCGGTGGAAGTGCAAGTGAATTACTGAAAGGCCGCGCTTAACACATTCCGAGCGAGCGCGATCGAGTCCCGAGCGGAGGGAGGGCCGAGGGAGTGCGAGTCGAGGAATCCCTGCCCCTTGATATGACGCGACGTTTCGTTTGAGCGCCCGTTCGCCCATCATGTAAAGTTTCTGCCCATGATTCCCCGGCTACTTGTCATTCTTCTGGTTTCTTCCCTTTGCGCCGCCCAGGTTGCCCCCGGCGCGCCCGGCGAGCGGCCCACCTGGACCAACGGCAACAAGGTAGGTGTGGGCACCTCGAACACGCTCGAATCCAAGGTCTGGTTCACGCTGGGCGAGGGTGTGCTGCAGGAGGTCTATTACCCCACCATTGACAAGGCCAACACGCGCACGCTGGAGCTGCTGGTCACCGACGGCCGCACATTTATTGAGCGCGAGAGCACTGATACCACTCACGCCATCGAAGTCCCGGATGCAGCCGCGCTCGTCTTCCGCCAGGTGAACACGTCGAAGAGCGGGCGCTATCGCATCACCAAAACCTACATCACCGACCCGCAGCAGAATACCGTCCTCATTCAGGTGCTGCTTCAGACGCTGAAGCCGGGTGTGCTGCGGCTCTACGTGCTTTTCGATCCGGCGGTGAACAACAGCGGCCTCTACGACACCGGTTACTCACTACGCGGCGCGCTGATTGCTGCCGATAGCGGGATTGCCGCGGCGCTGGCCTCGAGTGTGCCTTTCGTGCGCACGTCCAGCGGCTATCTCGGCACCAGCGACGGCGCCACCGACTTGAAAGACAACTTCCGTCTCGACCACACCTACGTCCGCGCAGCCAGCGGCAACGTGGTGCAGGTCGCCGAACTGCCCGCTTCGGCGGTGCAGGGAGCTGCGTTCACGCTGGCGCTTGGTTTCGGAAGCGAGGGCGCGACGGCGCTGACGGCGGCGAAGGCGTCGCTGGCAAAGAGTTTTGCGGCCCACCTCAAGCAATACGCTGGCGGATGGCGCGAGTACCTGGGCACGCTCAAGACGGTGGACGCAAAGTATCGCGACCAGTACCAAATGGCAGCCATGGTTCTGAAGGCGCACGAGGACAAGACCTGGCGGGGCGCCGGCGCGGCCTCGCTCACTGTGCCCTGGGGCCATCAAGCCGACGCGAGCGAGCCCTCGGTGGGCGGCTATCACCTGGTGTGGTCGCGCGATCTTTATCAGGTGGCAACGGCCTTCGCCGCCATGGGTGACAAGGAATCCGCCGACCGTGCGCTCAACTATCTATTCAAAGTCCAGCAGAAGAAAGACGGTTCGTTCCCGCAGAACTCCTGGCTTGACGGCCGGCCGTTCTGGGGATCGCTGCAACTGGATGAAGTGGCGTATCCGCTCATCCTCGCTTATCAGCTCGGCCGCACCGATGGCGAGACTTACGAACGTCATGTGAAACCCGCGGCTGAATTCATCGTTAAGAACGGCCCGGCCACTCCGCAGGAGCGCTGGGAGGAAGAAGGCGGCTACTCGCCTTCCACCATCGCTGCGGAGATTGCCGGACTGGTGTGTGCGGCGGAGATCGCCCGACGTCACGGTGACAACGCCTCCGCCGATCGCTGGCTGGCTACCGCCGACCTGTGGGCCCGCGACCTCGATTCCTGGACGGTGACCACCACCGGCCCGCACGGTGCCTCCTATTACGCGCGCATCACGCAGAAGGGAACTCCCAACACGGGGGAGAAGCTGGAGATCAACAACGGCGGCGGCCGGTTCGACGAGCGCGAGATCGTGGACGCCGGCTTCCTCGAACTGGTGCGTCTGGGCATCCGTCGCGCCGACGACCCGTTGATTAAGAAGTCGCTCGAGGTGGTGGACAAGATCATCAAGGTCGCGACTCCGCGCGGTCCCGGCTGGTACCGCTACAACCGCGATGGCTACGGAGAAAAATCCGACGGCCGCGGCTACGACGGCACGGGTGTTGGGCGTTTGTGGCCGCTGCTCACCGGCGAACGCGGTGAGTATGTGCTGGCCGCGGGCGGCGACGCGCGTCCCTATCTCGATGCGCTGATGCAGATGTCCAATGACGGCCGCATGCTGCCCGAGCAGGTGTGGGACCGCTCCGATTCTCCCGCGCCCCACCTCGAGTTCGGCGAAGGTACGGGATCAGCGACTCCTCTCGCCTGGACCAACGCCCAGTTCGTGCGCCTGGCCATCGCCATCCAGGAAGGCAAGCTGCCGGAAACGCCGGACGTCGTCCGCAAGCGCTATCTCGAAGGCGGCGCGGGCGCGTTGTTCGCCACCGAGCCGGCTCCGGATATCAGCGATAAGAAGTTCGCCGAGCGGATTGTCGCTGGACCTTCGCCCATCGTCACCGGGCAGTGGGTCACCTTCGCGTATCGCGGCACAAGCAAAGAAGTGGAGCTGGTAGGCGAGTTCACCGACTGGAACCGTCGTGGCATGATGCTGCGCACCGCGCCTTCGGGCGTGCGCTATCTTTCCCTGAATTTTCCCGCCGACGCGCGCATCGAATACAAATTCGTTGTGGACGGCCAGTGGCAGCTTGACCCGCTCAATCCGCAGAAGAACGATAACGGCGTGGGTGGCGAGAACAACCACTTCAGCATGCCCGAGTATCGCCGCACGAAGGACTCCGAGGAGCGCCCCGGCCTTCCTCACGGCCGCCTGGAGGATCTGAAGCTGCCCGCGGGCATGCTCGGCGAGCGACCGGTGAAGGTATATCTGCCACCGGGTTACGATTCGTCGGACCAGCGCTATCCCGCGATTTATTTCGGTGACGGGTTGGAGTACATCTCGCGCGCCAAGGCGAACTTGATTGCCGACAATCTGATCGCACAGAAGCGCATGCAGCCGGTGATCATGGTGTTCGCCGCGCCCCTCAA
>JBOGLL010000268.1:0-4132 GCA_050746065.1 Terriglobales bacterium
CTTCCGCGGCCACGGTGGCCGTGATGCCCGAAGCCGAAGACATTGACATCAAGTTGGAGGCCAAGGACATCCGCATCGACACGTTTTGCTCTTCTGGCCCGGGCGGGCAATCAGTGAACACCACGTACTCGGCGGTGCGCATCACCCACTTGCCCACGCACACCGTGGTCTCCTGCCAGGACGAGAAGTCGCAGATCAAGAACCGCGAGAAGGCCATGCGTGTGCTGCGCTCGCGCCTCTACGAAGTGGAACTCGAACGCCAGCAGGCAGCCATGGCCAAGGAACGCCGGGCACAAGTGGGCTCGGGCGACCGCAGCGAGAAGATCCGCACGTATAACTTTCCCCAGAACCGCGTTACCGACCACCGCATCGGCTTCAGCAACCATCAACTCCAGACGTTCATGGACGGGAAGATCGGCGACCTGATTGACGCGCTGACGACGCACTACCAGCAGGAGAAGCTCAAGCAGAGCGCAGCGGTGGCGTCGTAAGGCGATTTCCCCAAAAAAACAAGATCCCTCGACTTCGCGCTCCTTCGCCCCGACAAGGTCGGGGCTCAGTCGCGCTCCGCTCGGGATGACAATTGCTGGGTTGTGCCGGTGCGTACGGCGCGCAAGCAACGGACCGGTCCCGCAGGGCGGACGGCCGGGCTAGGCGGGCGGCACCCGGGGAGACGTAGCAAGGTACGTCTCTACACGCTCATTTCTTGCGGTTGTAGATCAGGTCGTAGCGCGTGGTCCAGGTCTTTCCGCCGTCATCCGAGCCCTCGCCGTGCTGGCGGACTTTGTCCGGGGACAGCGGCGTGAAGGTCATCCGATTCAGGGAGAGCAGGCCGCTACGAGGAGCATTCTCGCCGGTCAGCCGCAGAGAACTGCCTTCCCATCCGCCCTCGAAGAACGTCACCGCGCCCGCCGAATCCACCCAGTATTGTTGCCATTTCTTGCGCGGGACGTTGTAGATGTTCAGGCTCTTGCCGGCGTAGCCGTTGCCGATGGAAGTCCAGTTCTCGAAGATGACGCACGATCCCAGGATGAGCTGGATGCTGGAAGTTCCGGCGGGCTGGCCTTGCGCGGTGGTGACGTCCCAGTCACCGATCCAGAAGTCGAACTGGCGGCTCTCGGCGGCGTCGCGGCAGGGATTGGCGTTCTTGTCCACCGCGGCCAGGATCTTCTGGTAACGCGCGTCGGTGCGCAGGGAGGCAAAGTCGGAGTCGGCTTCGATTGCGCCAATCTGGGCGAAGCCCACGGTTGCAGGGTCAACCAGGCGGTTGAGCCAGTCGAAAGCCTGGTCCGGGTGTCCCAGCAGCGCATGGGCGCCGGCGGTGTTGTAGATGGCCCGCCAGTTCGCGGGGTTGATTTCGACAGCGTGCCCATATGCCGCGATCGCCGGGTCATACCGCTTCAAGAGGTGCTGCGCATATCCCAGCCGGTACCATGCCTGGCCGTTCTGGGGCTCGCGCTGCGTGATTTGTTCATAGGCGCGAGCGGCCTTCGCCCAATCCTGGGCGGCGAAGGCAGCGTCCGCCTCGCTGGAGAGCGCGTCGGCCAAGGCCGGACCTGCGTTGAAAACGAGGGCGTACAGAAGAATGAATGAGAGCGCGGCTGATTTCTTCATCGGACTCCTTCCCGGATTCAAAAGCGAGCTATAGTGCATGACGGATCCGGGAATTGCCAACCATTCTGGGACGAAATTTCCTGAAGCTGTGACGAATCGGACTATGCAGGGCTGAAGCGGTACAGGATAGTGTTCAAATGGAGGTTCTCCGGGCGCAGATTAGGCTAGGATGGCAGGGCAGTCAGTTTCCGGAAAGGATCCTGTGATGAATCGTTTCGGAGGGTTGGCGCTGGCGACAATTCTGCTGTTTCCCCTGGCCGTGATGGCGGACGAAAAGGGACACGACGATGGCGCGCCGCCCGAGCAGCTAGGCGAGGTGAGCTTCCCCACGTCGTGCACGCCCGCAGCGCAGAAGAATTTCGTCCGCGGCGTGGCGCTGCTGCACTCGTTCTGGTACGGCGAGGCGGGAAAGGCCTTTGAGTCGGCAGCGACGGAAGAGCCCGGTTGCGCCATGGCGTATTGGGGAGTGGCCATGAGCTTGTGGCATCCGCTGTGGGAGCCTCCGGATGAACAGTCGCTGGCCGACGCCTGGGCGGCGATCCAAAAAGCGGAGGCTGCCGGGACGAAGACGCCTCGGGAGCGCGACTACGTGGGTGCCATCAAGACTTATTACCAGGACTACAAGACGCGCGAGCCTGCGGCCCGCGCTGCCGCATACGAGAAGGCGATGGCCGGCGTGGCCCAGCGTTATCCCGAGGACCGCGAAGCCGCCATCTTCCACGCGCTGGCGCTGATCGCGACGGCATCACCCACGGATTCCAATCACACCCATCGAAAGGCCGCGGGGGCGCAACTGGAAAAGCTGTTTGCGGAGATGCCCAACCATCCCGGACTGGCGCACTACATCATCCACACGTATGACAACCCGGCGCTGGCCGGCCGCGGGCTGGAAGCGGCGCGCCGCTATGCGAAGATCGCGCCCTCGGCTTCGCACGCACTGCACATGCCGTCGCACATCTTTACGCGCCTGGGACTGTGGCAGGAATCGCTGGAGTCGAACCTGGCGGCGGCGCAGGCCGCGAGCGAAGCCATGGCCCGCGGCCAGCAGGGACGCGCCAACCAGCTCCATGCCCTGGACTACGCCGAATATGCCGCGCTGCAGAGCGGGCGCGATGCAGAAGCGGCGCGTCTGGCCGAAGAGATCCGGCAGATAACGGCGACGGCGCTGGAAAAATCCCAGGGCGAGGAGGCCTACGATATTGCTTTTGGCCACGCGCTTACGCTTTCTCGTTACGCCATTGAACTGCGCAACTGGAAGGATGCAGCGGCGCTGCCGGTCATCGGACAGCATTCGGTCCCGAGTCTGCTGGCGCATGCAACGCGGGCGATCGGATCGGCGCGCTCCGGCGATGTGAAGCAGGCGCGCGCGGAGATCGCGCAGATGGAGGTCATCGTCGAAAAATTGCGTGGCGACCGCTATGCCTACGGTGAGCGTCCGGGCACGGTAGAGCTCGACCAGGCCCGCGCCTGGCTGGCCCAGGCCGAGGGCAAGAAGAAGGACGCGCTTAAGCTGATGCGCTCGGTAGTGGAAGATGTGGAAGCAGGGAAACGGAACGCGCAGTCCTACCCGCCGGTGGTGCCGGCGCGCGAGATGCTGGCTGATCTGATGATTGAACAGGGCAAGGCCGCGGAGGCACTGAAGGAGTACGAGCGAGCGCTGGCGCACTCGCCCAAGCGGTTCAACGCGCTCTACGGCGCGGCGCACGCGGCTGAACTGGCCGGGCAGAAGGCTCAGGCTTCGGCGTACTACGCGCAGTTGCTGCGCGTGACCGGCGGAGGCGCGAACTCCTCACGCCCGGAACTGGCGCGCGCGAAGAGCGAGGCGTCAGGAGGGAAGTAGAGCTGTGTGGAGCCGGGTCTTTTGACCCGGCTCGGCACGGGTCAAAGACCCGTGCCCACACGAGCTATAATCGCGGCAACGCATGGCGCTGACCGCGGGAACCAAGCTCGGCCCTTACGAAATCCTCGATCCTCTGGGCGCGGGCGGAATGGGCGAGGTTTACAAGGCGCGAGACTCCCGCCTGGAGCGCACGGTCGCCATCAAGGTCCTGCCTTCGCATCTTTCCTCCAATCCTGATCTGAAGCAGCGCTTTGTGCGCGAAGCGCGCGCCATTTCCTCACTGCAGCATCCGCACATCTGCACGCTGCACGACGTGGGCTCGCAGGACGGCGTGGACTTTCTGGTGATGGAGTACCTGGAAGGCGAGTCGCTGGCTATCCGGTTGGCGCGCGGGCCATTACCCACCGAACAGGTGCTGCGCTACGGGATGGAGATCGCCGACGGACTGGACAGGGCACACCGCCAGGGCGTAGTGCATCGCGACCTGAAGCCGGGGAACGTGGTGCTGACCAAGTCGGGCGCCAAGCTACTGGATTTTGGTCTCGCCAAGCCTGCGCCTGCGCTGGCCACGGATTCCACGCCGGGGCTGGCGCCGACACGGGAGAGCCCGGTGAGTCCCATTACCACACAGGGCATGGTGGTGGGCACGTTCCAGTACATGTCGCCGGAGCAGGTAAC
>JBOGLL010000269.1:0-5230 GCA_050746065.1 Terriglobales bacterium
CCCCGCTACCGGAGGCCCCCACACCGCTCACACCACTAATCCCGTACCCTTCATCCTTGTGAGTGAAGATGCCCGCAACTTCCGCCTGCGCAACGACGGCGCGCTCCAGGACATCTCACCCACCGCCCTCGGCATCCTCGGCATCCCGCAACCCAGGGAAATGACAGGTAAGGACCTCCGCTTGCTATCGGGAGTTGCCAAGAGTTGAAGCCCGGACGGATGCTGTTGACAGCTAACGTAGCGCTTGGGTTGCCGATGTCCCAGCCCGCCTTGGCGGGCGCCTAAACCAGCCGAATGAAAATCCTCATCGCCCTTCGCCACCCTTTCGAACTGTGGAACTCCCCTCCTTGGCTCGCCCAGCGCCTGCGCGCCGACTTTCCCGCCCTTGACATCACGGACCTCGGGGGTTACGAACGTCTGGGCGAAGAAATCATCGACGCCGAGGTCTTCGTCGGCTGGTCGCTGCGCCCTGAACAACTTGCCGCCGCTCGCCGCCTGCGCTGGATCCACTCCACCGCTGCCGCCGTCCATCAACTTCTGTTTCCCGAGATGGTCGCAAGCGACGTCGTGCTCACCAACGCTCGCGATGTCCACGGGCCGGTCGTGGCCGAGCATGCGATCGCGCTCATTCTGGCGCTCGCCAAGCGGCTGCCCTCGGCGGTCCGCCACCAGCAATCACGCACTTGGGGACAGGAAGCCATGTGGCACGAGCGCCCCCGTCCGCGCGAAGTTCAAGGCGCAACTGTCGTCGTCGTAGGTATGGGCAGCATCGGCCGGGAAATCGTTCCCCGAGCCCGCGCGCTGGGCATGCGTGTTCTGGCCGTCCGCGAACACCCGCAGCGCGGCGCCGACGGGGCAGAGGCAGCGGTCGGTCCGGAGGGCCTCAACGCCGTGCTCGCTCAGGCCGATTTCGTTGTCATCGCCACGCCGCTCACTCCGTCCACACGAGGGCTGTTCAACGCCGAGCGCTTGAGGCGCATGAAGTCCGATGCCTATCTCATCAACGTCAGCCGTGGTCCCGTCGTAGATGAAGGTGCGCTGGCGGACGCGTTGCGCAACCGGACCATTGCCGGTGCAGCGCTTGATGTCTTCGTCCAGGAACCGCTGCCGCAGGATTCACCGCTCTGGGATTTGCGAAATCTGCTCATCACGCCTCATACGGCGGCGGTCACCGAGAAACTTTGGGAACGCCACTACGACCTCATTCGCGACAACCTGCGACGATACCTCGCAGGCCAGCCGCTCCGCGGCGTGGTAGACAAGAGCAAAGGGTACTGATACAGCCACGAATTCCGTGAACGCAGACTCCATGGCGCGGCCGGACCGGGAAGCCCCCAGCCGTGTTCTGCGCCTCCTGCTCCTGTTGGCGGCCATCGGCCTCGGCGGCCTCCGCATCTGGGCCCTGCGTGATCTCCAGGGCGGTGATCCCACCTCCTACCTCGACATCGCCGATTACTACTCCCGCGCCGACTGGTCCCGCGCCATCAATTCCTTCTGGAGCCCTCTCTATTCCTGGCTGCTCGCGTTGCTGCTCACCGTCTTTCGCCCCGCCGCAGACTGGGAGTATTCCCTCGTCGCCTGCCTGAACCTCGTCATCTACCTTGCTTCCCTAGCCTGTTTCTTGGCGTTCTGGAAGGCGCTCGACCATCTGCGACGCCGGTCGCTCGACGCCAGCCTCGTCGGCCTCGGCGCCAATTCGTGGCTGATTCTCGGTTACGACCTTTTCCTGTGGATGTCCGTCCTTCTCATCCGCCCCGGAATCGAAGCGCCTGACCTGTTGCTCGCCACCTTCATCTTTCTTGCAGCCGCGGCGCTGGTTCGCATCCACCTGGGTGCTTCACCTCCGCGAAATCAATGCCTGCTCGGTGTAGCCCTGGGACTCGGATTCCTCACCAAGGCAGTCATGTTTCCCCTGGCCTTCGTCTTCGCCGCGGTCGCGTCACCCGCAACGACAATGCGGCAGCGCCTGAAATCAGCAGCCGCCGTGCTCGCTGCCTTCGCCGCTCTCGCGGGCCCCTGGATCGCCGTGATTTCATTTCAGCAGGGCCGACTCACCATCAGCGACAGCCCCGCACTCAACTACGCCTGGCACGTCAACCGCGCGCCCATGTTCCACTGGCAGGGAGACGACGCTGAAGAAGGTGTGCCTGGCCACACTTCCCGGCGCATCCTCAACCACCCTTCTGCTTTCGACTTCCCCGAGCCTCGCTCTGGGACGTATCCGGCATTCTTCGATCCGCCCTACTGGAACCAGGGCCTGCGGCCACGTTTCGACCCTGCCCAACAGTGGCAGGCCATCGTGTTCAATGCACGGCTCTACCTGCTGCTCCTTCTTTCACGCGCTGATCTGCTGCTCGGCGCACTGCTCCTCACTGTAATCGGTCGCCGCACAGGATTCGCCAGCCGTCTCCGCCAGTATTGGTTCCTGATGGTTCCTGCTCTCGCGGCCTGTGGATTGTTCCTGTTGGTCCATGTGGAGCGGCGCTACGTCGCACCCTATCTGGTACTGCTTTGCGGAGCATGCTTCAGTGTTGTGCGGCTGCCGGATACGCCCCGCGCGCGAATGCTGATGCCCGCCGTGGTTATCGCTCTCGCGGGAGCCACCGCCCTCACACTGCTCCTCCGCCTGCCCGAGGACTGGCACAACCTGCGCGAACGCCCGGAGCGCGTCCAGTGGCAGCTGGCGCAAGAACTCGAAAAGCAAGGCGTGCGCCCAGGGGACGGCATCGCTGTCGTAGGAGTTGCGCTCTGGAACTCAAGCGCCGCGCGCCTTGCCCGCGCCCAGATCATCGCCGAGGTTCCTGTGCGCAACCTAAACGAGTTCTGGGCGGCGGATACGACCACGCGCCAGCGCATTCTTGAAACCCTTGCCGCATCGGGAGCAAAAGCCGCGATCCTGGAATGCACTGCCGCCTGCCTCACTCCCGACCCTTGCACCAAGCTGCAGAACACCTCGTCGTTCGCCTCCCCCGACCGGAGCATACTCGCTGTTTGCCCACTAGCGGTCCAGACCCTGGCACGCCGCGCGCAGAAACCGGCCAAGCTTTGAAAGGGCGCGGTTTCAACCGCGCCGTGACCCGAAGGTCGAATTCGGCTTTAGCCGCTGAGGAGGAGCCAACCGCCACAAGAGAAACCCTTCCGCTACAAGGGGAGGTTGCGTGACTCGAGGTTCGCAGACTTACTGCTTGGGCTTCTCTTCCGGTTTCTTTTCTTCGGGCTTCGTTTCTTCCGGCTTCTTCTCGTAGATGGAGTACTGATCCTTCGGCCGGTTCATCTGAATCAGGATCTCATGGGTGGGCTGATTGATCTCGATGTCTTCTCCGTAGGTCTGGAAGCCGGTGGCGATCACCTGCACGCGCAACTTGCCATAGGGCGCGCTGTCGAAGCTAGTGGTCCCATCGGTTGCGGTCTTAAGCTGGTATCCGCCTTTTTCCTGCTGCCCCTTCTCATTCACCAGGTGCAGCACCACGCTGGCGTTGCGGACGGGCTTCCCGTTGTGCTTCTTCACCACTCGGATCTTGAGGTCGGAGTACTGCTTCGGCTTCTTCTGGGCCGCCACCGGCGCCGAGAGCATCAGCAGGCCAACCGCAATCGTGAGTAGGCTTCGCTTCATTGCCACTCCATTTTAAGACACAATCGGCTCAGGTCGAACTGCACTTGCCCGCCCCAGAGGGGTGCGGCCTTTGTACCCTTGGATGCCACCCCCGCTGTGTCAAGCCCCCGTTTCAGGCCAATTTCCTCGCTTGCTTGACAGGGGCACTCCCTACCCTGTTATACTTGGCACTCGATAGGCGAGAGTGCTAACACAGCCTCACATCATGATTGTTTTCTAACGTTTACAACAACCATTTCACATAACTTGAAAGGAGATTCACCGATGGCAACCAAGCTGACTCCCCTGCATGACCGCATCCTTGTCCGCCGGGTGGAGGAACAGGAGACGGTGCGTGGCGGAATCATCATCCCGGACACGGCGAAGGAAAAGCCCCAGGAGGGCGAAGTCATTGCCGTGGGCAAGGGCAAGAGCAACGAAGACGGCAAGGTGTTCCCGCTGGATGTGAAGGCGGGAGACCGCGTCCTGTTCGGCAAATACGCCGGCACGGAAATCAAGATTGACGGCGAAGAGCTGGTCATCATGCGCGAGGAGGAAGTCCTCGGCATCCTGAGCGGCGCCCACAAGGCCAAAGAGAAGGAGCTGGCTGGATCGCGTCGGTAATGAGCTCGCTTCGATAACAAGTTCGAACAACCACGAAAAAACAAGTTCACGAGGAGAGAAAGAGCGATGGCAAAACAGATTATTCACGGAGAAGAATCCCGGCAGGCCATTCTGCGGGGCGTCACCACACTGGCGCATGCGGTGAAGGTGACCCTGGGACCGAAGGGCCGCAACGTGATTCTGGAAAAGAAGTTCGGTTCGCCGACCATCACCAAGGACGGCGTCACCGTAGCCAAGGAAATCGAACTCAAGGACCCGCTGGAGAACATGGGCGCACAGATGGTGCGTGAAGTGGCCTCCAAGACCAGTGACGTAGCCGGCGATGGCACCACCACCGCCACCGTTCTGGCCGAGTCCATCTTCCGCGAAGGCGCGAAGACCGTGGCCGCGGGCGTTAACCCCATGGCGCTGAAGCGCGGCATCGAGAAGGCCATCGAAGCCGTCTGCGGCAAGTTCGACAAGGATGGCAACCGGGTGAACGGCGAACTGGACAAGTTCTCGAAGCCCGTCACCGGCGAGATGATCGCGCAGGTGGGCACCATCTCCGCCAACAACGACGAGACCATCGGCAAGATCATCGCCGAGGCCATGAAGAAAGTCGGCAAGGACGGCGTGATCACCGTGGAAGAGTCCAAAACCATGGAGACGCAGTTGGAAGTGGTGGAGGGCATGCAGTTTGACCGCGGCTACCTCTCGCCCTACTTCGTCACCGATCCGGAGCGCATGGAGTCGGTGCTGGAAGACTGCTACATCCTCATCAACGAGAAGAAGATCTCCTCGATGAAGGACCTGCTGCCCTTGCTGGAGCAGATCGCCAAGGCAGGCAAGCCGCTTCTGATCATCGCCGAGGACGTGGAGGGCGAAGCCCTTGCAACTCTCGTGGTGAACAAGCTGCGGGGCACGCTACAGGCCGTGGCCGTCAAGGCCCCGGGCTTCGGCGACCGCCGCAAGGCCATGCTGCAGGACCTCGCCATCCTGACCGGCGGCAAGGTGATCTCCGAGGAGGTGGGCCTG
>JBOGLL010000270.1:0-3599 GCA_050746065.1 Terriglobales bacterium
CGTCAGGGCGTCTCCCGCGTTCCCGCGTCCTGCAGCCCATCCCGTAGAGACGCCCGTCAGGGCGTCTCCCGCGCGCGCGTCGCCGCCACCATCCATCCGGCGACGTGCCGCGAGCGCAGCGCCGCCAGGGCCGGCGCGCGCAGCGCCCGGGGCAACGAGAAAAGACGGCGCAACCGGGCAGCGTTGCGGAAGGCCGGCAGAAACTTCCGGCGATACGCTTGCGCGTACGCTTCGGCGGCGGCCGCCAGAGGGCCTTCATCGCGGAAAGTGCGGGCCAGGACGTCCGCGGCCAGCGCGCCGCTCTGCAGGGCAAGCGAAATGCCGTCCCCCACAAACGGATCGATGAAGCCCGCCGCGTCGCCCGCGCACAACACGCCGCCCCTTACTGGTTTCGGCTCGCGGAAGAAGACGGGCGAAGTGCTGACTGTTTCAGTCAGCGGCTCCCATTCCCGGCTTCGCCTCCACAGCGCCCTGTGCTTGGGAAACAGCTGTTGCAGGTTGCGCGCCGAGTCAGCGTGCACCAGAGCACACACGTTGATCGCATCTTTTCCGATGGCCTGAACTCCACAGTATCCGCCTTCAAAGAAATAAAGGTCGACTGAAGTCGGCGCTGCGGCTTCGACGTAGTGCCTCTTCAGACCGATCCAGCGCTCACTTGTCGCAACGCTCTGGGATTCGCGTTGAGGCAGTAGGTTCGACCAGCGCCCTGACGCGTCTATCACCGCCCGCGTCTTCATTTCACCGTCTGAGGTAGCAAGCGTAAAAGGCCCTGAGCCGTGAATCGCCGCAATGCCAAACTGCTGTCGTGCCTCCACGCCGACAGCTTCGGCTGCCAGCCAGAGGGCCGCGTCCAAGTCGTACCGCGTGATGCTGAACGCTGGCGGGTGAACAGGCGCTTCCCGCACCTGTTCATCAATAAAGATGCGCGCGCGAGAAATGCGCATGGCATCCCCGACAAGATGTGCTCCACCGAGCAGTACCTCGAGCTGGCCGACCGCTTCCGGCGAAATGAATTCACCGCATACCTTGTGCCGCGGCAGGCGTCCCCGTTCTGCCAACAGCACCCGCGCCCCGGCGCGCGCCGCGGTGATGGCGGCGCTGCTTCCCGCCGGACCGCCGCCGATGACCGCGAGCTCGTAGTCTAGGCCCGCCACGCGATCACTCCCATGCGGTACAGATAATGGTTGGTGATTTCTACTCGCGCCGCCGGCGTGCGAGCCAGCATCTCACGCATTTCCTCCACGGTGTATGCCCGTCGAATCGAAACGGGTCCATCATGGCGGGTGAGCCGGCTGCGATAGAGGGCACGTCCCGCATACGTAAGTGCGAGATGCACGGGATGTCGGCGCAGATCGTTGATGAGCACAGCCCGCCGCGCCACGCGCAACCCATGGGTTACAAAGCGGATGATCTGCCCCGGCTCCAGGTGATGTGCGAACAGCGAGCAGCCCACCAGATCGAAGCTCGCATCGGCAAAAGGCAGCGTCAAGGCATCTCCCGCCACACGCGGCAAGCCGGGCTCGAAGTGAGAGGTAGCCCGGTCGAGGAGCGTTACCGAGAGCCGCACTCCGTGCCGCGCCAGGCTTCGTTGTGCCGTCGTAGCCACATCGCCTGTAGCCGCGGCAACATCCAGCAGCGAAAGATCACTGGCGCCGGTCTTCCTGGCGACCCGCTCGATCAGATCGCACATCACCCGCGCGCCCCCGAACCACTTGTTCACCATCCGCAAGTCGGCGAGTGAGGCTTCCACTTCCGCGCGCGTACCGGCGTCCGTGTCCAGCAGTTCGGGGATGACGACGCGCTTCACACGTGGGCAAGTTCTTCTTCCAGCAGTTGCTTGTTGTAGAGGTCGGTGTAGTAGCCGCCCAGGGCGATCAGTTCGTCGTGCGTGCCCAATTCGACGATGCGCCCCCCGTGCAGCACGGCAATGCGGTCGGCATTGCGTACCGTGGACACGCGGTGCGAGATGAAGATGGTGGTGCGCCCCTGCATCACTTCCTGCAGGTGGTTGAGGATCTTTTCCTCCGTGTACGTGTCCACGCTGGAGAGCGCATCATCCAGGATCAGGATGCGCGGATTCCGGATGAGCGCGCGCGCAATGGCCGCCCGCTGCTTTTGTCCGCCAGAGAGCGTGATGCCGCGCTCCCCCACCATCGTCTGATACTGCTCCGGGAACTCCTCGATGTCGTGGGCAATACTGGCCGCTTCCGCAGCTCGTCGGACGTCTTCATCGCTCGCCTCCTGCGCACCGAATGCGATGTTCTCGCGCACCGTGTCGCTGAACAGAAACGTCTCCTGTGGCACGAAGCCGATATTGCCCCGCAGCACCTCGAGCGGAAAATCCGTGATCGGCCTCCCGTCGATCAGCACGGAACCCGGCGCGGCATCGTAGACGCGCGGCACCAGGCTCACCAGCGTCGTCTTGCCGCAGCCGGTCGGGCCGACGATGGCCAAACTCCCGCCCGCGGGCACGCGCAGCTTGATGTCCTGCAGCACCGGGCGGCCGTTGTAACCGAAGCTCAGGTTGCGGAACTCGATCTCTCCCTGGAGCTCCCGCGGAGCACCCGGCGCCAGGGCAGTCGGTGTATCGACGATTGCGGCTGGTTCGTGCAGGATCTCGTTCAACCGGCCCATGGATGCGGCGCCGCGCTGGAAGATGTTGATCACCCATCCCAACGCGATCACCGGCCAGGTAAGCTGCACCATGTAGGTGTTGAACGCGACGAATTCACCCACCGAGATGTTGCCCGCCAGCACTTCCCTTCCGCCCAGCCACAGCACGATCACGATGGCCAGCCCCAGCAGCACCTCGAGCGTGGGCCACAGCATTCCCATCAGCCGCACCAAACCTAGGCTCCGCCGGATGTACTCGCGGTTGGCGCCCTCGAACGCAGCGACCTCGGCGTTTTCCTGCACGTACGCTCGCACCACCCGGGCGCCCGAGAAGTTCTCCTGCGCGCGCGCCGAGATCTCCGAAAACATCGCCTGGATGCGCTCGAACCGTTCATGAATGCGATGCCCGAAGTACTGCACCACGATGCTCACCAGAGGCAGCGGCAGGAAAGCGTAGAACGTCAACTTCGGACTGATGGCAATCATGAACAGCAGCGCGCCCACGGTGAAAATCACAGTGTTGGCCGTGTACATGATGGCTGGGCCCAGCAGCATGCGCACCGCGTTCAGGTCGTTGGTGGCGCGCGCCATGATGTCGCCCGTACGCGTGCGCTGGTAGAAGGAGTAGGACAGACGCTCGAGATGCGCGAACAGGTCGTTGCGCAGGTCGAACTCAATGTCGCGCGAGATGCCGATCATCACCCAGCGCGTCAGGAACTGGAACACGCCTTTGGCCAGCGCCACCGCCACCAGCAGCAATGCCCACGTGGCCAGCTTCTCCGGGCTAACGCCCTTCGTCAGGTCATCAATCGCCCGCTGGATCACCTTTGGAAACAGGATCCAGATGCCGTTATGCAGCAGCACCGACACCGCGCCCAGGGCAAATCCCCGGCGATACTTCCACAGATAAGGGAGGAGTGGGCGGAGGTTCTGGAGCATGACTGGATTGGACGCGCTGTCTGATCCCGAGGTTACCAGAAATTTCC
>JBOGLL010000271.1:0-5203 GCA_050746065.1 Terriglobales bacterium
TGTATACCCAGATGTAGCCTCCGCTCTGCTTCACGATGCCGTAGACCGTGGCCAGGCCCAGTCCGGTTCCCTTGCCCTGCTCCTTGGTGGTGAAAAAAGGTTCGAAGACGCGGCTGCGGGTTTCGGCGTCCATGCCCATGCCGTTGTCGGTGACGGCCAGCAGGACGTAAGCGCCGGGCTGGACGCTGATGTGGTGGCGCGCATAAGAATTGTCGAGTTCCACGTCGCGCGTCTCAAGGGTCAGCTTGCCACCGTTGGGCATGGCGTCGCGGGCATTCACCGCCAGGTTCACGATGACCTGCTCGATCTGACCGGGATCGGCCTTCACGCGCCCCAGGTCGGAAGTTTTGACCACTTGCAGTTCAATGTCCTCGCCGATCAACCGCAGCAGCATCTTGCTCACGTCACTCACCACGTCATTCAGATCCAGGACTTTGGGTGAAAGCACCTGCTTACGACTGAAGGCCAGCAGTTGCCGGGTGACGCTGCTGGCACGCTGCGCGGCCTGCATGATGCCCTCGGCCTGGGTGCGGACAACGCTTTGCGCCTCCAGACGGTCGAGCATGAGTTCACAGTAACCGCGGATCACCATGAGCAGGTTGTTGAAGTCGTGGGCCACGCCCCCGGCCAGTTGCCCCACCGCTTCCATCTTTTGGGCCTGGCGGAACTGCTGTTCCATCTCCCGCTGTTGGGTGACGTCCACCATCAGGCCGCGCAGTTTCGGGGTTCCGTTATCGTCCACTTGGCTGACCATGTCGCGCAGCCAAACGGTGCGCCCGTCGGCGGCCAGCATGCGGTACTCGAAGTTGTGGTCGCGTTGTTCTGCTATGGCCCGAAGACACTCTTCGATCGCCCACTGCCGGTCTTCGGGGTGGATGTGGCTCTTCCAGAAGTCGGATTCGCTACGCCACTGCTCGAGGGGGTAGCCCAGCAGGCGCTCGGCCTGCTGGCTGACGAAAGTGAAGCACAAGGTCGCAGCGTCGGCCTCCCAGACGATGCCGTCCACGGAATTCACCAGAGACTCGTACTGCCGCTGCGATTCGAACAGCGCCTGCTCGGCACGGCGGCGCTCGGTGTCGTCACGCACGTTGGCCAGCAGACAGCGCTCTCCGCCCACCTGGATGACCTCGGCGGACAACGCTCCAAAACGCTCCTCGCCGTTCTTGGCGCGAAAGAGGAAGTCGAAGTCCAGGACCTTACCCTGCCGGTTTAACGCCGCCACCAACGACGCGCGCGTCTCGGGATGGATCCACATCCCCGTCTCGGCGGCGGTGCGGCCGACGATTTCCGAGCGCTGATACCCGGTCATCTGCAGGAAGCTGTCGTTCACGTCCACGTAGCGCCCCTCGCGCAACGTGCTGATGCTGATGGCGGTGGGGCTGGAATCAAAGGCCTTAGCGAACTTCTCCTCCGACTGGCGCAGCGCTTCCTGCTCGCGCTTGCGCTCGGTGATGTCGCGGGAGATGCCGATGATGCCCGCCACCCTGCCCTGTCCGTCGCGGTAGGGAGCCTTGGTAGCCAGGTAGAATCTCCCCGAGCCCTCGCCCACTTGATGTTCTTCGGAAGTCTGGTTGGTTCCCGCGAGCAGCGCCCGGCGGTCGCCCTGCATAAAGTTGCGCGCCGTCTCTGGGTCCAGCAGGTCGGCGTCGGTCTTGCCCAGGATCTGGTCGTGGGGATGGCCCAAGGTGGCGGCACAGGCGGAATTGCACAAGAGATACCGGCCTTCGAGGTCCTTGACGAAGATAGCGTCGCTGGTTCCCTCGGCGACTCCGTGAAGCAGGGCGTGGCTTTGGCGCAACGCTTCCTCGGCCTGCTTGCGCTCACTGATGTCGCGGATGATGCCGGTGAAGAACCGCTGGTTCTTCTCCCGAAATTCCGCGAAAGCAATTTCCAAGGGGACTTCCCGGCCACTGCGGTGCCGGCCGGTGACTTGCGTCGCCCTCCAGGAAAGGCGCTTTTCGCCGGTTTCCAGGTAGCGTCGGATGCCGGAGCGATGCGCGTCTCGAACCGCCTCTGGCATGAGAATGGTGAGTTCTTGCCCCAGGAGTTCGGCCGGGCTGTATCCGAAAATCTTTTCTGTGGCCCGGTTGGCAAACCGGATGGCGCTTCGGCCGTCAATGGTGATGATGGCGTCGCCTGCGGTTTCCGCCACGGTGCGGTAGCGCTCTTCGCTCTCCCGCAGCGCCTCCTGGGCCAGCACCTGCTCCGCGCGCAGGGCGCGCTCCTCCAGTGCGCGGCGCACGGCCAGCGGCAAGCGCACCAGGTTATCTTTGAGGACAAAGTCGGTGACGCCTTGCTTGACGCAGTTCACCGCCTGCTCATCACCCACGCTGCCACTCAACAGAACGAAGGGGGTGTCCCTTTCCAAGTGCTTGAGGACAGAGAAGGCATCCATGCCGGTCCACTCTCCCAGGTTGTAGTCGGAGAGAACCAGGTCGTAGAAGTTGGTGCGCAGGCGGGCGCTGAAGTCTTCCAAGTTCTGGGTGACCTCGGCGGAGATCTGGTAGCCGGCGCGTTCCAGCTCCAGCAGCGCCAGTTCCGCGTCGGCGGGCTGGTCGTCGAGCAGCAACAGGCGCAGGGGCCCGGAACGGGGCGGCGTCATCGCTTTCAGGCTTTTGATCAAGCCTTCCCCTCTTCGGATAGGGGAGCGGACTGATTCACCACCAGCCAGTACATCCCGTGCTGCCCTACCACCTTGCGGAACTGGTCGAAGTCCACGGGCTTCTGGATGTAGCTGTTCACGCCCAGTTGATAGCTATCGAGCAGGTCGCGTTCTTCCCGCGAAGAAGTGAGCGCGACCACGGGAATGGTGCGCAGGCGGGAGTCGGCCTTGATCTCCTTCAGCACTTCCAGCCCATTCACCTTGGGCAGCTTCAGATCGAGCAGCACCAGACGCGGCGACTCGTAGGGGCGGCGCTGGCTGTGCACCCCGCGGCAGAACAGGAAATCCAGCGCCTCCTCGCCGTCGCGCACTACGTGGATGGAGTTGGCCAGCTTGTGCGCCTGCAGAGCCAGCAAGGTGAGTTCGATGTCGGCCGGATTGTCTTCCACCAGCAGGATTTCCACTGCCTCATTCATCTGACGTCCTCCTCGACTGCGGTTTCGTCCGCCTGTGTACCTTGCGTGCCCAGAGTGAAGCTGAAGGTGGCGCCCCGTCCCACTTCGGCCTCGGCCCAGATGCGCCCGCCGTGTTTGCGCACGATGCGCTGCACCGTGGCCAGGCCCACGCCCGTGCCTTCGAACTCGTCGGAGCGGTGCAGGCGCTGGAACACGCCGAACAGCTTGTCGGCGTACTTCATGCTGAAACCCACACCGTTGTCGCGCACAAAGATCACCGGCTCCCCGTTTTCCGCCTTCTGGCCCACCTCGATCACGGCTCGCGGGCAGGGGCGGGTGTACTTGAGGGAATTGCCCAGCAGGTTGGCGAACACCTGCTTCACCAGCCCGCGGTCGCAGTGGGCCGCGCTCAGACGCTGCACGCGCCATTCCACTTGGCGGGCGCTGCTCTCGGCAGCCAGCTCGGCGCGAACCTCTTCCACCAGGGCCCCGAGCTTGGTGCTCTCGCACTTCAGGCCCTGCCGCCCCAGGCGGGCCAAGTTGAGCAGGTCGTCAATTAAGCGCCCCATTTTCTGCGCGCCTTCCTCCACGCGCGCCAGGTAGGACTGGCCCTGAGCGTCAAACTGCGGTCCATATTTCTCGACCATCACCCTGGTGAAGCCGTGGATCTGGCGCACGGGCGCACGCAGGTCGTGGGAAACCGAGTAGCTGAAGGCCTCCAGTTCACGGTTGCTGGCCCGCAGTTCCGCGGTTCGTTCCGCCACCCGGGTCTCCAGCTCGTCGCGCGCCTCGTGTAGCTCTGTGTCGCGTTCCTCGATCTGTGCCAGCATCTGATTGAAAGTCTCGATCAGCAGCCCCACTTCGTCGCGGTTGCCCGGTTTGGCGCGCACGGAATAGTTTCTTTGCTGGGAGACGACGCGGGCGGTCTCGGCCAGTTGCAGCACCGGCTGCGCGATGAGCGGCTGCAGCCGCGAGGAGATGAACAAGGCCGCGACAAAGGAAACTGCCAAGACCACCAGCATGATGGCGGCATAGCGCTTGACTCGCTGGTCCATGCCTTGCAGGTCGGAGTTAATGTAGACGGTACCCACCGCGTCGCCTTGTTCCACGATCTGGCGAAACAGGATCAGGCTGCCGCCTTGGAAAGAATGCTGGTCGCCCTGCAGGCCAGCCGCCGGCGGCGGGGAATACTCAGGCTTGATGCCCGCACGGCGGTAGGAAGCGAACAGCCGGCCTTCGCGGGTGTAGATGGCAGCGAAACGGATATCCGGCTCGGCCCTGAGCCCCCCCAGCGTCTGTTCGGCGGAGCGCTGGTCCGCGAACAGCAGCGCCGCGGCGCTGTTGGAGCCGACGATCTGCGCCTGCGTGGACACACGCGCCAGCGTCTCCCCGCGGAAGGCTGCCCATTCGTAGCCCATGAAGGCTGCGCAGGCCAGTACCAATACCGTCCCGCTGGTCAGCATGCTCAGCATGGTGAGTTTCTTCTTGATCGAATAATCGCGAACGCCCAGCATGGCTTCACATTCCTGACTGCGAACTCTCGCGAATGACCTTGGCCAGCTTGAGCAGTTGGGAACTTACGGTGAGTCCCGCGTGCTCGGTCGCGTCCAGATTGATTTCGAACCGCACCTTGCTTCCTTCCAACTGAAAGTTGATCATGCCCCCGCGGTGAGCGAAGCCTTCGCTATCGCCCACCGTTAGCACTCGCCGGTCACGGAGTGCGGCCAGGATGTGCGCCAGGCGCCCGTTCTCGGAAGCGCTGACGAACAAGACCTGACACTTCCCTGAATCCTCCACCCGCCCCAGCCGGTAAGCCACCAGCTTCCTGCCTTGGACAGACTTCCCTTCGATAATCCGGTCGAGCACCGGCCCGAAAGGATCATCTCCCAGGACGCAGATGGCGAAGGAGTCGGCTGCCAGCGCCCCCGGCGGCCTCTCCACATACTTGCCAAAGTTGTAAAGAAACGCTGCCTTTACCTGGTATTCCGTGGGCGCTGCCTCCTGGGCTGGGGCGTTCAAGCAGGCACAGAGCAGGACCCACGCTCCCGCCCCCCGCAGCCCACCGTTACGCTTGCGCAAGAACCACATGTCGCTGCTCACTGCCTCCAGGTCAGCCGGACATACGCGCCACGGCGCACCTCGGTGG
>JBOGLL010000272.1:0-8781 GCA_050746065.1 Terriglobales bacterium
GCGCCAGCAGGGGAATCAAGCGCGGCATGAGGGTGAAGTCCTGGCTGGACTCAATGATCATGGTGAGCCGGGGAGCAGCGTCCTTCATCTCCACGGCGCTGCGGGCGTCGGCATACTGGGCGCCATCGATGATGTCGGCCCAGCGCACCAGCTCGGCCACCGGCCCGGCATCGAAGCCGAACTCGCGGCCGGCCACGTCGGCAATGAGCTTGGTGCAGGACTTGTATTCGGCATCAAAGAAAAATCTGCGCGGATCCCGGCGGTGACGAAAGTGCTCCGCGTCCTCGGGAGTGAGGAAGGCGCTCTGGTGATGATCGAACCACCAGGTGACGCGCGGCGAGGCGGAGTACTTGAAGTCCACGATGGCGTTCTCTTCGGCGTCGTCAAAGAGGTGGTCGTCGAAGAGCGCCCCGGCGCGGTGCACCAGCCCGGAAAAGAGGAACTCCGCATCCGCACGCACCCGCTCGCGGTAGAAGCGCGAGAACAGCGCCGCCGAAGCCGCGCCGTCGAAACATCGGTCGTGGAAGAATACCCGGATGTCTTGCTCTCGCTCACTGCCCGGCGCTTGCAAACCGCCGCATTCAGGCGGGCCAGGAAAAGCACTTAGGATGGCTGCCCCGATGCGGCCCTGTCAAGGAAGAACGTCGAGCAGCAGCGTCTCCCAGTGCGCCGGGCGGAAAGGAAAAGGCGGGAGGAAATCCATCCCGCCTGTCAACAATGATCTGCGTGCCGGCGCTAGGCGTTGGCCTGCTTTTCCGCCATGTCTCCGATCATGGGCAGCTTCCATTTCTGATTGCCGTAGGCCTTGACCGCGGACACGATGGCCACGATAAGAATGCCCAAGGACCAGAAAGGAAGCAGGATCCACCCCAGGATGGGAATGAACCCTAATACGAAACTCCCCACGAAGCCGGCGATCGCGAGGAAAATGGCCTGGAAGGCATGGAAACGAACGTACTTGTTCCGGTTATACGGCTCGATCAGCAGAAAAATGATCGCGATGATCGCGATGTAGCAGAGAGCTCCGGCCACGTTATCGGTCAGGCCTCCGGAGGCCGCGGGTGCCGCTCCTCCGCCACCAGCGGCAGCAGCTTTGCCACATGCAGGACAGGCGGCGGCGTTGTCGGCCATTTGCGCGCCGCAGGATGCACAGAATCGGGCCATACGTTTCCTCCCCGGGATCGTTTCTCTTGCTGTTGGAAATCTCTGGCTGTGTCGCTGCCGTGCCCCAGCCTGGGCGCTGCTAAGCCTCGTTGGCGCGGCAAGTTACCAGAATTCCGCCGTCAAAGCAAAGGAATTGTTGAGAGACGCTCGCAGAACCTACGCCGTTCGGCGCGTCGAGCTCCTGCGGCACTCCTCGCAGAGCCCGTAAATCTCGAAGGCGTGACGCGTGGACTGATAACGGTACCTGCGCCCCATTTCCCGCTCGACCCGGTCGACTTCGAGGGAAAAGAACTCCACCGACTGGCCGCAATCGGTGCACACCATGTGGTGACGGCTGCGGCGGTTGTAGTGGTGCTCGTAGCGGGAAACGCCGTCATGGGAACCAACTTTGTCGGCGAGCCCACACTGGGTCAGGACCTTCAGCGTACGGTATACGGTGGTAAAGCCGATGTCTGGATCGCGTCTTCTGACCTGCAGGTGCAGTTCCTCTGGGCAGACGGGCTCACGGGCCTGGAGGAAGATGCGCAGGATGGTGTCGCGCTGAGCGTTGCGCTTCAGCCCGACACGTTCCAGATGCAAGTGAAAAAGCGCGAGCGCTTTTCGCATGGCTTCCCGCGACACCGAAGAACGGCCATCGACCGAACGTCGCACCATAAACAGGTTAAGCCCGCGTCATTGTAGCCGAGGGTGCGGCTGGTCGAACTTCATTCTCGGCGCCGATTCCCGCCAAGGTTGCCGGCGCATGGCTGCGAACGTAGAATCCCTTCTCCGCCATGGCCGCTGTTCCTACCAATCCACGGCCCAGTCTTGGGCGCAAGCTCCTCCGCGGCCTGGGTGCTTTGCTGACCGTTCTTCTGCTTGGGGCGTTGGCGGCCTCCGGTTGGTTCTATTACGTCGCTACATCCTCCCTGCCCCAACTCGAGGGCACAATCGCCGTTTCGGGACTCGGATCGCGGGTAACCGTGGTCAGGGACGCCCAGGGGGTTCCCCACATCTCTGCTGCAAGCCTGGAGGACTTGTTCTTCGCGCAGGGCTACGTGACTGCCCAGGACCGCCTGTGGCAGATGGACATGGCGCGCCGCTACGCTAAGGGAGAAATAGCTGAGATCCTGGGCGCGGATCTGCTCGAGCACGACCGCGAACAGCGCATCCTGCAGATCCGGCACGCCGCCCAGGCTGCGGTGGGAGGGCTTCCCTGGCGCGAGCGCAAGTTCCTCGAGGCATACGCGCGGGGTGTCAACGCCCTGATGGAGGCTCAACGCGACCGCCTGCCCATCGAGTTCCGCCTGCTCCGCTACCAGCCGCGTCCCTGGACGGTCGAGGATTCGCTCCTGGTCGGGGCCAACATGAGCAAGATGCTCAACTACTACCAGGTGGCCACCGAGATCGGGCGCGAGAAGGTGCTTAACAAGATTGGGCCGGAGTTGACTGCAGACCTCTATCCCGACTCTTCCTCGCGTGATCGTCCGCCGGGCTGGCGTCCGCCCCCGCCGCTGGTGGAAGTTGCGAGCGATCCCTCCCCGGAGTCGGCGCCCCAATCCGAAGTGCGCACCACAGAGCCTGCTCTTTTCCTCACGGAAACTGCAGGACTCGCCCCGGGCTCCAACAACTGGGTGGTTTCCGGCGCGCACACAGTAACGGGAAAGTCGCTGCTCTCCAACGACATGCACCTGCCCCACCAGATTCCCAACATCTGGTACGAGGCCCATCTAACGGCAGGTGATTTCGACGTAGCGGGAGTCACCCTGCCCGGAGTTCCCTTCGTCATCGTAGGACACAACCGGCGCATCGCCTGGGGATTCACCAATCTCGGGCCGGACGTGACCGACATTTTCATCGAGACCTTCAACCCGCAGGGCGAATACCAGACCCCGGAAGGATGGAAACAACCCGAGCGGCGGCGCGAAGTGATCAAGGTGAAGGGCAAGCCGGATGTGACGGTGGAGGCTCTAATCACCCGCCACGGGCCGATCGTTTCCGAACTGGTACCCGGCGAAACCCGCAAGCTGGCTTTGCAGTGGACTCTCTATGATCCGACGACGCTCGACCTTCCTTTCTTTGCCATCAATTCGGCGCAGAACTGGGACGAGTTTCGTGCGGCCCTCTCGCGCTTCGGCGGCCCGGCGCAAAATGTGGTCTACGCCGATGTGGACGGACACATCGGGTATCAGGCCACGGGGCGGATTCCCATTCGTACCTCAGGTGACGGCTCGATCCCTGTCCCCGCCCACGACAACTCACACGCCTGGACGGGCTATGTTCCTTATGACGAGTTGCCGCGCGTATTCGACCCGCCTTCCGGAATCCTAGCCACGGCCAACGGGCGCATCGTGCCGGACGGGTACAAGCACATGCTGACTCGGCAATGGGCCTCACCCCATCGGACGGTTCGCATTTACCAGGGGCTCGAATCCGGTCGCAAGCTTGCTGCCGCAGACATGCTGGCGCTGCAAACCGACGTGCAGTCGGACTGGGACCGCTTCTCTGCCCAGCAGTTTGCCGCAGCCATTGAGCGTTCGCCGCAGGCGTCGCAGCGTGCCCGGCAGGCTGCCGATATCCTCCGCGTCTGGCAGGGGAGCATGTCCGCCGATTCCGCCGCTGCCACCCTTGTGGCCCGGTCCCGCCGTCATCTGATGCGGCTGCTCTACACGCCCAAACTGCAGGAGACCTTTAACTCCTACCGTTGGTTCATGTCGTCAGCCGCGCTGGAGAAAATTCTCGTAGACAGGCCACCGCGCTGGCTGCCGCCGAATTACACAAGTTATGAGGCTTTGCTCGTCGTGGCGGTTGAGGTGGCGGTGAACGACCCCGATGCGCCCCAGGATCTCGCCAGTTGGAAATGGGGCAACGAACTGCCCGTCGAAGTGCAGCATCCTATCTTCGGCCGCGTGCCCTTGCTGCGACGATGGACAGGTGCGGGACCGCTGCCTCAATCAGGGAATGGCTTCACGGTAAAACAGGTAGGAAAAACCTTCGGGCCGTCGCAGCGCTTCACCGCCGACCTCTCGAACCTCGACGCGTCCACCATGAATATCCTGAGCGGGCAGTCCGGGCAGATCTTCAGCCCGCACTACATGGACCAATGGAGCGCGTGGTACGAAGGCAAGACGTTTCCGCTGGTGTTTTCTTCCGAGGCAGTCGCGCGCGCAGCGCGACGCCAGCTCGTGCTGGAACCGAAGGCCCGCTAGTCGATGGACTTGGCGTCCACCACGCGGCCGACAAAATTGATCTGGTTGGTCTGGGGAGCGTCGGTCGCGGTGTCGTAGATCACCATCTCGTCGCCTTCGATCACGTAGACCACGTTGCGGCCCTCAATGGGCTGTAGCGCGCTGATCTCGCCGTTGGGCGGGCGAATAACGGGTGTGTTGTTGGCGGTGTTGACGATGGTCAGGCAGTTCACGCAGGTGCGGCCGGCGATGAACAGCCTGCCGTTCCCGCCCAGGGCCATGGTGTGATGGAAACCGTCGCCGATGGCGATGCCGGAAGTGCTCACGGTGAGTGCAGGCACGCTGACCACGTCCAGCAGTCCGGCGGCGCCGGCCGATCCGGCCACGTAGAGGTTCCCTCCGTCAAGGAAACCCACCGTAGCCGCAGATACGTTGACGCTGTTGCCCAGGATATTCGTGGCCATCACCAGTTCGCGAACGCTGGCCGTGCTGCCGCCGCACTGCGGGCCACAATTCATCACATAGGCGATGCCGTTATCGCTGCTGAATACGGCGTTGATGGCCCGGTCGAAGCCTGGCACTACGGTGGTGGCGTTATTCGAGGTGTCGATCACGGTGACCGAGTTGGAATCGTCGCTGAAGGCCAGCAGGCGCGTGCCGTCGGGGCTGAGCACCAGGCGGCGCGCCGCCGGAACCGCGATCGATGTGGTGCTGCCGTTGGTGATGTCGATCACCACCACCACTCCCGCGTTGCGCACGGCGGCATAGCCACGGGTGCCGTCGTTGCCGGCCACCAGGCTGTCCGCTAATCCGGGCAGGGCCACCTGTCCCAGGGCCCCCTCCGTGGCGTTGTCAATCACGGTGACGCCGTTGTTGGCCGAGGCGAAGATCAGGGTCCGACGTTTGTCGGAAGAAACCGCCATGATGGTGGGAGCGCTTCCGCCGCCGATAACGAACTGCGATACCAGATCGGTATCGCCGTCCACAATGTTGACCCGGCTGGCAAAGGAGTTGGTCACCAGGACGCGGTTGGTGAGCTGGCTGGTGGTGGGCTCTTCCGACGGCGGTGTAATGCCGCCGCTGCAAGCCACCAGGGCCGCCGCCAACAGCAACCCGGAAGCACACAAAGCAGCCGCCTGCTTCCTGGGACTCGATTCGGTGGAGGGAAAAGGAGAAGTGCTCACGGCGAAAAGCTGGATTATAGCAGACGCCCGCGCACCTGCGTCTGGCTTCCGGGAAACGGATTCTGTATTCTCAGAACACCATGCCCGCGGACTTTCTTTCCCGGTTGCAGACCGGCCCGGTGCTGTGCGACGGCGCCATGGGAACTCTTCTGTATGCCAAGGGCGTATTCATCAACCGCTGTTACGACGAGCTCAATACTTCGCAGCCCGACCTGATCCGCAACATCCATCATGAGTACCTGGGCGCGAGCGCGGAGGTCATTGAAACCAACACCTTCGGCGCCAACTCCTTTCGCCTGACCCGGCATGGGCTGGCGGACCGCGTGCGCGAGATCAATCTGGCGGGGGCGCGACTGGCCCGTGAGGCAGTCGAGAGCGAAACCGCCAAGAAAGCCATTACGGCCTGGGTGGCTGGCGCCGTGGGCCCCCTGGGTGTGCGCATCGAGCCGCTGGGTCCGACGTCGTTCGAAGAGGCCCGCGCGGCTTTTCGCGAACAAATCGCCGCGCTGGTCGAAGGCGGCGTGGACCTGCTGATGCTGGAAACCTTCGGCTACCTGGAAGAACTGCATCAGGCCATGCTGGCCGCGCGGGACGTGAATCCCAGGATCCCGCTTGTGGCGCAGGTCACGATCGACGAGGAAGGAAACTGCCTCGACGGCGCCAGTCCCGAGTCGTTCACCGCGAAAATCGCCGATTGGGGCGCAGACGTACTGGGCTGCAACTGCAGTGTCGGTCCGGTGGCCATGCTGGGGACACTGGAGCGCGTCCGCCAAGTGACCACGCTGCCGCTCTCCGCGCAGCCCAACGCCGGCATCCCGCGTTCGGTGGAAGGTCGCAACATCTATCTGTGCTCGCCGGAATACATGGCCAGCTACGCGCGCAAGTTCGTGCGCGCCGGGGTACAACTGGTGGGCGGATGCTGCGGCACCACACCCGACCACATCCGCGCCATGCGTTCCGCGCTGCGGGCCGGCGAATCGAAGACCGGCGGGTTCAAAGTCGTGAAGAAGCCCCGGGCCGAATCGCCGGTGCAGGCGCCGCCGCTTTCCGAGCGCTCGAACCTGGGCACCAAAATCGCCGCCGGCGAGTTCGTGACCATGGTGGAAATCGTTCCGCCCAAAGGTACCTGCGCGCCCAAGGAGATTGAAGGTGCGCGCCTGTTGAAGTCGCTGGGTGTGGACGGGATCAACATTCCGGATAGCCCACGCGCCTCAGCACGCATGAGCGCACAGGCGCTGGCTATCCTCATCCAGCAGCAGGTGGGCATCGAAGCCGTGCTGCATTACACCTGCCGTGACCGCAATGTACTCAGCATCCAGTCGGACCTGCTGGGCGCGTCGGCCATCGGCATCCGCAACCTGATCTGCATCACCGGCGATCCACCCAAGCTGGGCAACTATCCCGACGCTACCGCGGTCTTCGACGTGGACGCCATCGGACTTTTGAACATTGTGCACAACCTGAACGGGGGCCTCGACATCGGCGCCAACCCTATCGGCGGGGCCACCAGCTTCGTCATCGGCTGCGGCGCCAATCCCGGCGCTCCGAATCTCGACGAAGAGATCCGCCGCTTCGAGTACAAGGTGGAAGCCGGCGCCGAGTTCTGCGTCACCCAGCCGGTGTTCGACGTGGCGCTGCTGGAAGACTTCCTGCGGCGCGTGGAACATTGCCGTATTCCCATGGTCGCCGGCATCTGGCCGCTGGTCAGCGTGCGCAACGCCGAGTTCATGAAGATCGAGTTGCGCGTGGCTGTGCCTGATGCCATCATCGAGCGCATGACCCGCACTCCCAGCGCCGAGGCCGCGCGCGCCGAGGGTGTGGCCATCGCCCGCGAGATGCTGCACGCTATCCGGCCCATGGTGCAGGGGGCCCAGGTCAGCGCGCCGCTCGGCCGCTACTCGGCCGCAGCCGACGTCCTCGAAGCGCTGGGGTTGCCGCGCGCGGCCTCCGCGGCAAACTGACCGCCGGACTGCGAGCCGGTTCTTGCCAGCGGGGTTAGAATGGGAGGCGGAGCTTCCCTTGCCCAAGTTCGAAGAGAGCCTGAGCCGGCTGGAAAAAATCGTAGACGAACTCGAGAAGGGAGATATCCCCCTCGAGAAGTCTCTCTCCCTCTTCGAGGAAGGCGTAAAGCTCTCCGGCGCCTGCCGCAAGGAGTTGGAAGACGCCGAGGGCAAGGTGGAGATCTTGTTGAAGCAAAACGGAAAGTTGCAGGCGGAACCATTCGAAACAGAAGTGGATAGACCCTCCGGTAAGTCGTCGCGGAGGTAGCCGCCGGAACTCTGGGCCCGATCGCGCTTGCAGATCTTAATGGCTTTTTACATCCGGGCGCGGTCCTTCAGCATCGGAGAAGTATCATGCCGCAGAGCACTGTGGTCCTCGCTCTTACCAGCCCGCGGTCGGCGGAAGTCCTGGCCGTGGCCCTGCACGCCTATTTCGATACCGTGGCCGTGGTCCATGCTCCCGAGCACCTGCAACCGGCGCTGCTTAAGTTCCGCGCCAATGTCGCCATCGTTGACCTGGAGATGGTGGGCCTGAAAGACGTAGAAGGGCTGCATCGGGAGTTCCCGCACGTCCTGCTGGTATGCACGCACCGCATACCCGACGAAGCCATGTGGGCCGCGGCCCTGTCGGGCGGAGCCCTGGATTGCTTCTCCACCTCCGACGTGCGCAACATCGTGGCCGCAGCGGTGGGCTCCCGTCCTACTCAATCTTCCTCTGCCGCCTGAACGATTGGAGGCACGCGCGCATGTTCAGCCTTCAGCCGGGACCCAGGTACTTCGGCTCCGGCTGGATCAGTGGCGTGACTTCGATCTTCCTCGGCGGGATTGGGTTCGGAGCTGTGCTTTGTCTGTTGTTTCCACAGTGGCTGACGACGCCGGAATTCCGCGAGTTCTATGACCTCCCGCTGCTGCGCGGCCTCATCCAGACCGTCCTGATCGCTGCCTTCGTGATGGGATTTGTGAGCGTGGTCCTACGGCGCAACAAGCTGTTGGGCGCCCTGGGACTGGCTCTCACCACGCTGGCGGTGGTGCTGGGAGGAGCCGAGGTTCCTGTGTCTGGCCCTGTGCCCAGGACCAACTATCTGGGGCTTGACTGGTTCCTGCTGGAACTGTTCTTTTTGGCATTGATCTTCGTGCCCCTGGAGCAGCTCTTCGGGCGACTCCGCGAACAGGGAGTGTTCCGGCCGAACTGGCGAATTGACCTGGCCCATTTTGTGGTGAGCCACCTGGGAGTACAGCTTACGGTTTTCCTCTCCATGCAACCGG
>JBOGLL010000273.1:0-6663 GCA_050746065.1 Terriglobales bacterium
TCGGAAGCCACGCGCGCCCGCATCTTCCAAACCGCGCGCCAGTTGAACCATTTCCAGGGCGACTTCGACTTTCGCAAGCGCCGCATCGCCCAGATGGGCCGCAAGACCCTTGTCTGGGAGTCCGGCGGGGAACGTTTCGAGACCACCTACAACTGGTCGGAAAACGCCCTGATCGACGACCTCACGCGATTGTTCCAGGGCATATCCAACACCCAGGAGTTCGCCCGCCGGCTGTCCTCGCTGCGCCGTCACGACAAGCTGGGTCTGGAAGCCGAGCTCAAGAGCATGGAGGAGGCCGCCAAGAGCGGCCCGCAGGGCCTCGCCGAGCTGCAAGCCATCGAGCCCCTGCTGCGCTCGCTGGCCCAGGACAAGTCGGTCATGGAAATCGCCCGCAAGCGCGCCGAGCGCCTGCTGCGCAAAGCAGGAGCCGCTGCGCAAGCCCCTGTACCAAGCTCTCCCTAAGAGTCTCCCACCCTGTCAGGGGCTCGCCCACCCTTCAACTCAATGATTCTATCCCGCGGTTGCCCCATCCTTGTTGCTCCTGCTTTGGGAGCGACAGGGTGGGTGGCTCAGGAACGCGTGGCTTCTAACCATGCCATCCAAGGCCGCATAAACATTGGGCTTTAGCCTCCTGAAGGGAAGAGCAGAATGGGCCTTTAGGCGCCCGGTTTGGCAGACTTTTGAGCGTCTTTGCCGCTGCCGACAAAGGGCAATCCAGGGACCACCTTAGTGCTATAGGACAACTCTGACGTACAATGAGTCCATCTAATCGGGCAAGACCAGGAGTGCAGCCATGGCTATCCACAGGGGTCGGCCCGCATGCTTCGGGCTGGCGGTTGTGCTGTCTCTGCTGCTGTCTTCCGCGGCGCTAGCCGATTCCAACACACGCATCGTTCGCCTCAGCTACGCGCTAGGCGATGTCCGCCTGGATCGCGGCGACGGTCGCGGCTTCGAGCTGGCCGTAATGAACATGCCGGTGGCCCACGGCAACCGTGTGTGGACGCGTAACGACGCCCTGGCGGAAGTGGAATTCGAGGACGGCGATACCATCCGCCTCACCCCCGAGACCCTGGTCATCCTGCACGAGCTTTCCCTGCGCAGCAACGGCACTCGTGTTTCCCTGGTGGAACTCCAGGAGGGCGAGGCCTACTTCAATCTGCGCCGCGATGACGACAACGATTTCCGCATCCTGGTTCCGGGCGGCGAACTGCAACTGCGCAAGAGCTCGCGCCTTCGCGTTGCCGTGCGCGGCAAGCAGTTGGATGTGGCGGTGATGAAGGGCGAACTCGAGATCGTGGGCAGCGGAGAACGCCTGCTGGTGAAGAAGGGCGAGACCCTGACCATCGATCCCAACGAAGCCGGCCGCTACTACTTGTCACGCAGCATAAATTCTGCCTCGTACGATCAGTGGGACAAGGATCGCGATTCGTATCGTGATCGCTACGCTACGAATTACAACTACAGCAGCTACGGCAACTACGGCGGCTATTCCCCCTACTACAGCTACGGGTTGAGTGACCTGAACTATTACGGTGGCTACTTCAACCATCCTAGCTACGGATGGCTCTGGCGTCCCCACTACGTGAACTATGGCTGGAGCCCGTTCGATAACGGCGCCTGGGTCTACTATCCCGGCTACGGTTACATCTGGGTGTCGGCCTATCCCTGGGGCTGGATCCCCTACCGCTACGGAAGCTGGTACTACCTGAGCGGCTACGGCTGGTGCTGGCGCCGTGGGCATCGTTGGAATCAGTGGAATGCGTTTACGCCGGTGCATCACGCGCCCCGGCATTTCCGGCAGCCGGTGGCGCCGCAGGACAAGGGCACGGGCATCGTGAACGTGGGCCGCGGACCTCGGCCCATCTTTCCTGACAGCGATCGCGGCGACCGCGGCGCGCCCGGCCGCAACCGCGCCGAGATCACGCCCGTGGAGCGCCTCAACCGCGGCGGCAAGGGCTTCGACGACCGTGGCGGAATCACGCCGCGGCTACCTTCCGGCGGCGATCCCAATTCGGAAGTGGTGGGCAAGCGCAGCTCCGGCCAGCCCATTGTTTTCCCCAGCCGCAGCGGATCGGACGGCGACATCCGCCGCGTGGAGACCGATCATTCCGGAGGCATTACCAAGGCCCGCAGAGACTCAGCCACGGAGGACAGCGGGTCGGACGGCATCAACCGGGGACGCACCATGGACCGCGAGTCTGGCGCCCCGAACAAGAGCCGCAGCATTGCATCCGAAGACGACGACACCGGCACCGTGCAGCGCGGGCGCACCATGGACCGCGATGCCGGCTCGGGCCGCAAGAGCTTTGGCGTAGATGGGCAGAGCAGCAATTTCCGCGATAGCTCGTCGGGCGCCGGCACTTCATCTTCCGGACGTTCGGCTTCACCTGCGCCTTCGCGCGGCTACAGTCCGGCGCCTTCGTCGGGTTCACGGAGCTCTGGCGGAAACTCCGGGAGCACGAGCCGTGGCAACAGCTTCAGCGGCGGCAGCTCGGGTGGCGGCTCCAGTCGCGGAAGCTCCGGCGGCACGAGTGGCGGCGCCAGTAAGGGCAGTTCCTCGAGCTCCAGCTCGCGCGGCACCACGCGATAATGTAGGTGTCAGGTCTCGGGCGTCAGGCCTGAAACCTGACACCTGACACCTGAAACCTGTCATCTGACCACCACTCCTGCATATCCCACCACTCTGTCCTTGTCTCCCGAGATGTCGCCGGACGTCGCGTACTTCACCAGTTCGGCGGAAGTCGCGCCCAGTTTATTGGCGGCAGTCAGCATGGCCACCGTGGGCCCGTAGCCGCACATGCTGATGTCTTCGCGCCCCACCACTTCATACAGGCCGCGCGGATCCAGCGCCAGGATGCGCTCGATGGCCTTGTGGTCCTTCACCCGCGTGACTGCGTCCGACTCGTAATGATTCATGTCGCTGGAGGCGATGATCAGCGGCGGATCTTTCTCCCCAGCCAGCATTACGGCCAGTGCCTCGCCCAGCGCCGCCAGCGCCGGATAGCTGCCCACTCCCACCGCGATGGGCACGAACGTGAACTCCGGAAGCAGCGCCTGCAGGAAGGGCAACTGCACTTCCAGAGCATGCTCCCGGCGGTGCGCGCCCGCGTCTTCCGTGAGGTAGGAAAACCCTGACAGCAGCCGGCCGGCCAGGTCTTCATCAATGCGCGCTTCGCCCAGCGGCGTCTTCCAGGCGCCGCTCGACATGATGGCCAGCGGCTCGCCCGCGCCTGTGTGGTTGGGGCAGAGGATCACAAAACGCCGCGGCAGGTCCAGTCGTCCATACACCGCGCCCGCCACGTGCCCGGAATACATGTAGCCCGCGTGGGGCGCCACGCAGCCCACGGCACGGACCCTTTCTTTCGCCGGTTCCACGTAGGACCTTACGTCGCGCAGAAGGGTCTCCGGCTGGGAGGGATAGAAGAATCCGGCAACGGCTGGCGGTCGAACTACGGTGCCCACGGGTCTGCTCCTCAGATGCTGGGGTGGGCGATGCTGACTTCGTCTGAAATGTTACTCCGGCCGGCTGCGGGCTGCTAGCCTCCCGCTACCCGCGCAGCGCCCGCAACACCGCTGCCGTCTGCTCGATCGTCAGCGCTTCCGCGCGCGCATCGCGCCGGACGCCCGCCACCGCGAGCGCCTTGCGGACCGCCTCTTCGCCGTACGTGATCTTCAGATTGTTGGCCAGGGTCTTGCGCTTTTGTCCAAAGCAAAGTTTCAGGAACTCCACAAATTCATCGGCGGGAACACCCAATCTCTCCGCGCGCGGCTCCACAGTCAGCCGCAGCACCACAGAATACACCTTGGGCGCCGGTGAAAATGCGCCCGGCGGCAGCGTGAACAGCTTCTCCACGCGCGTGTAGAGCTGTGTGGCGGCGGAAAGCACGCCGTAATCCCTGCTCCCCGGACGTGCCGCAATGCGATCCGCCACCTCGCGCTGCACCGTGATCACGATCTTCTCGATTAAACCGGCAAAGCGGAACAAGCGCATCAGAATGGGTGAAGTGATGTGGTAGGGAAGATTTCCCACCACATAAGCCCTGGATGGTGCTGCCAGCCGCGGGACCAGGTCGCCCGGCTGGAGCGTGATGAGCGTCGAAAGGTCGATGGCCAGCACGTCGCCTTCGATCACTTCCACGTTCTTGCGCTTGGCCAGTTGCATCCCCAGTTGCGCGGCCAGGACGCGATCCACTTCAATGGCCACCACGCGTCCAGCGCGGTCGGCCAGCAGGCCGGTCAGGGCTCCGCGTCCGGGGCCGATTTCCAGCACCGTGGCGGAGGTCAGATCGCCCAGCGCTTCCACGATGCGGGCTGCGGCATCAGCATCGGCCAGAAAATTCTGCCCCAGCTTGGGACGGCGTCCGTGATCTGCGTTGACCCTGCTGGCGCGCGCCATTAGACTGTGTGCTTTCCGGCATCCCCGGCCGCGGAGGAAAGTTCCCATGCACATCGCGTTTGTGGCATCGGAGTGTGTGCCCTTCTCGAAGACCGGAGGACTGGCCGATGTAGTCGGCGCCCTGCCCCCGGCGCTCGCTGCCCTCGGCCATCAGGTGACGGTCTTCCTGCCCCGCTACCGCCAGACCAAGCTGGCTGACGCCAAACCGGTGCTGCGCAGCGTCACCGTCCCTTTTGACGACCGCTACCGCTTCTGTTCTGTGCTCGACGGCGGGGAAAAGTCGGGCGTCCGATTCTACTTCATCGACTACCCGCCCTTCTTCGAGCGCGATGCCCTCTACGGCACACCCAGCGGCGACTATCCCGATAACGCCGAGCGCTTCTCGCTCTTCTGCCGCGCTGCGCTCGAAGCCACCAAGATCCTGGGCGCGCCCGACGCCTTCCATTGTCACGACTGGCAGTCGGCCCTGGTGCCCATCCTGCTGCGCAGCGTATACGCCGATGATCCCATGCTGCGCGGCGCCGGCATCGTTTTCACCATCCACAACATGGGCTACCAGGGAGTGTTCCCGCCCGACACTCTCCCCCTGCTGCAACTTCCCTGGGACCTGTTCACCATGGACAAGATGGAGTTCTACGGCAAAGCCAACTTCCTGAAGGGTGCGCTGATTTCTTCCGATTTCGTCACTACCGTGAGCAAGAAATACAGCCAGGAGATCCAGACCGCGGAATACGGCTTCGGCCTGGAGGGCGTGCTGCGCGCGCGCGCCGCCACCGTCACCGGCATCCTCAACGGCGTGGACTACAACGAGTGGAGCCCGCAGACCGACAAGTTCACGGCCGCGAAGTTTTCTCCGGAAGACCTCGCTGGAAAAGCGTTGTGCAAGAAGGATCTCCTTGCTGCCTTCAGCGTGCCCGAGTCGAGCGCCGCACTGCCGGTGATCGGCATCGTGTCACGCTTTGCTGCCCAGAAGGGCTTTGATCTGATCGCACAGATCGCCGACCGCCTGGTGCGCGAAGAGATGATTGTCGTCGCCCTGGGCACCGGCGACGCGGAGTATGAAGAACTGTTCCGCCGCCTCAACAAGCAGTATCCCTCAAAGTTCGCCGTCAAGGTGGCCTACGACAACGCCATCGCCCACAAGATCGAGGCCGGCGCCGACATGTTCCTTATGCCTTCGCGCTATGAGCCCTGCGGCCTCAACCAGATTTACAGCCTCAAGTACGGGACCGTGCCCGTGGTGCGCTCGACCGGCGGACTCGACGACACCATCGAACCCTGGGACCCGAAAACCGGGAAGGGAACCGGCTTCAAGTTCTCCGAGTACAGCGGCGAAGCCCTGCTCAACACCCTGCACGCCGCCCTCGCCGCCTACAAGGATCAGAAGAGCTGGCAGACGCTCATGCGCAACGGCATGAACAAGGATTTTTCCTGGAACGCCTCTGCTAAAGAGTACGTGCGCGTTTACGAGCGTGTGAAGCAGTCCCGCGCAGTTGCTGCCTGACCGGATGTGTAGCGACGGGTCTTTGACCCGTCGCCATGAAGGCTTGTTAAAGCGGGCGACTCGCCCGCCAGACGAGTCGTGTGAAAGCGGGCGGCCTAGCCCCGTATCAGGGCACGACTTCAGTCGTGCCGCATCGGGTTTCTCCTACCGCTTGTCATCCCGAGCGAGCCCGAGCGCCCGCGAACAAAGTTCGCGGGACAGAGAGGGCGAGTCGAGGGATCTTGGTTTTATCTCTTCTCCTGAAACGCCGTGGCCGCGGTTTGCACAAAGCGGCGCACTATCCATGGACGGCCCATCACCTGGCGCGGGCCAAACGGCAACAGTCTCAGGCACCAGTTCGGCAGACCAAAGACCCGGGCCGCCACCCGCGTGAAGAGCAGCGAACGCTGATTCGCCGGACGCCTTCTGCGCTCGTATTCGGCCAACATGTTGGGATGGTTGCCGAGCACGATCTCCGCTAGCGCGCAAGCGTCCGCTACCGACATGTTGGCGCCCTGCCCACCTGCAGGACTCACCGGGTGGGCGGCGTCACCCAGCAGCAGGGCTCCGTCACCGCCGTAGCGAGGCGCATGACCCCAGGGCCGGCGGATTCGGGCAAAGTCTTCCGGCAGCTTCCGGTTTCCAATCACCTGCCGCATAGCTGGATCGGCGGAAACAAACGTCTGGAATTCCTCCTGCGCGTGCTCCAGGTTGTCAAAGATCGCAGGCCGCGCTGCTACCAGCCCCGCGCTCTTGCCCTGGGGAAACGGCATCGCAAGCAGCG
>JBOGLL010000274.1:0-6629 GCA_050746065.1 Terriglobales bacterium
GGGTTGCCGCGAACCATCTTCACCGGCATGCCTCTGACTTGCTCACGTGCCTGGGCCGTGTAGCGCCCGTCGGTGAAGAATGCTGAGCGCCCGCCGGACGTGGCCAGTACTCCTGAACTGCCGCTGAAGCCGCACAGGTAGCGGAGGTTCGCCCGGTGGGTCACCAGGAACGCGTCCAGGTTTCTTTGCTCCAGCAATTCGAGGAAGCGCTGCTGTCGGGAACGGTAGTCCATGGTGGAAGGGGTTCTTGCTCCGGTGGCGGAAAGAACAAGCCCCCGGTGGGAACCGGGGGCTCTCGAAGGCGCCTACCGTGCCTCTCGACTAGGTTTGGATGATCTTCGGAGTGATGAAGAAGATCAGTTCCTGGGTGCTGGTGCTCACGCTGCGGCGCTTGAACAGTTCCCCAAAGATGGGGATGTTGCCGAGCAGAGGCACCTGCTGGATGTTCACCGAGTTTTGCGTCTGGATGACGCCGCCGATCACCACCGTCCCACCGTCGTTCACCAGCACCTGGGTGGTAGCCTGCTGGGTGAGCAGCGTGGGGTTGCCGGAAACCTGGCGGCTGAAGTCGGGCACGGTGTTCTCCACGTCCACGTTGAGGAAGATGGTCCGCTCCGCGGTGATCTGCGGAGTCACCGTGAGCCGCAGGAAGGCGTCCACGTACTGCACCGTGGGCGGGCCGCCTAACTGCGCGGAGGTCACCACGGGCACGCGTACGCCCTGCTTCACCAGCGCCTGGATGTTGTTCTGGGTGACGATGCGCGGGCGCGACAGGATTTTCAACAGTCCTCGCGATTCCGCCATGGTCAGCAGCACGTCCACGCGGTAGTTGGAACTGGCATTGGTGAACGCCAGACCGCTGGTCGGGCCCAGAGCCGGGAAGTTGGAGAACAACGGGATGGACTGCCCCAGGGTGAAGTACAGCGGGTTGCTGACACCCACGTTAATGGGACTGGCGCCGACTGCGCCCACGCCACCCACGGCCGTGGGGTTGTTGCCCCAGCCAAAGCCCACCTGGGTGCCCAGGTCGCGGGCGAAGTTGCGGGTCGCCGCCACCACGCGGGCTTCGATTTCCACTTCCTGCGTCTTGCGGTCCAGTTCCTTCAGCAACCGGTCCACGTTGGGAATCACGCTGGGCACGTCTTCGATGATCAGCGCATTGGTGCGGCTGTCGGCGATCACCTCACCCCGCGAAGTCAGGAAGCGCTTGATGGTAGGCGTGATTTCCTGGGCGCGCGCATAGCTCAGGAAGCGCGTCACCGTGACCTTGGGCACGGCCAGCAACTGCGCATCGATCTGCGCCTTGCGGGAATCGGCTTCCTTCTTCAGCGTGTCCAGGGTGGCGATGCGCAACACGTTGCCGTCCAGTTCGCACTCCATGTTGTTGTTCTTGAGCACGATGGCCAGCGCCTGGTCCCAGGGCACGTCATCGAGAACGATGGTCACGGTCCCTCTCACCTGCGGATCCAGCACCACGTTCAGGCCGCTGATCTCATGCACCAGGCGGAAGAAGTCCTTCACGTCGGCGTCCTTCAGGTTGAGCGAAATGGGCTCGCCGGTAAAGCGCGTGGCTTCGCGGCAGGAGGTGGTGCGTGGGCCGGCCGCTGCCGTTGTCGCCGGGGCTGCCTGCGCCTGCATCATGGCCGCATTGGCCGCCTGCGGATCCAGCGATGCGCTCGCCGGAGGCGTCACCGGGGCCGAAAACGCGATTTCCGGCTGCGGACTGCCGAACCTGGCCGCCGCCGTGGTGGCCCGTGCCGCCGGTTCCTGCGCCGGGGTCTTGCTCTCGAACGCAGGCTGCACTATCACGAAGTCCTGAGCCGGGGCGGCGGCGGCGTTTGCCGACTCCGCCTTCTGCTCTTCCTTCATTGGACTCGAGTCCTTGGCTGGGGCTGCCGATTCCGACTGCCGGAACTTGAGCGTCAGTTTGTTGCCGTCGGGCAGCAATTGATAATCGCGCGCCGCCACCAGGTCCACCACGATACGGGTCACCGGCGGGTTCAACTGGAAGCGCGCCACACGCACGGCCTTCACATCCTCGGAATTCACTGCGATTTCCCGTGACTTGCGCGAGGAGCTGGTGTTGGGCAGATCGATCACCAGACGGTCCGGCGAGGTCAGCGTCATGGCTTTGGGCGTGAGGGGGCCGGTCGCCAGGATGCTCACTTCGATTCCGTCCGCGGCGCGGCTCACCTGCACGTCACGCAGGCTGGCCGAAGTCTCGCGCACCGGGGCCGCGGCCGCCGGAGGAGCGGCAGGCGTCTCCGCCGTTTCCGGGGCATTGCTGGTGGCGCCGGTCAGGCGCACCTGCAGCTCGTTCCCGGCCTCGTTCACGCTCACGCCCACGTTCGCCGCCAGCGTGATTTCCACCCGCGCCACATCGGCACCGCTCGCTCCCTTGTACCCCAGGACGCGATACGCACTCGCGCCCGGGACCTGGAGCTGGTGCATCTTGTCATCCGTGCCGGCAGAAACCCCGTTCAGGTCTACCAGCAGCAGATTGTCGGTGGGCCGGTATTCGGTGTGCGTAAACGCGCCGTTCGCGCGGATGGTGACCACCGTGGCATCACCCTGGACGGCGGCCGTGACCTGCGTGATCTGCGGCACTGCCGCGTTCAGCGGCATCGCGCCCAGCACCAAAACCGCCACCAGGGTTCCCAGTACAAGTTTTTGAGTCATTTCAGTTTCTCCTCACGCTCCCGCGACGTTGCCGCCGCGTGCCCTCATGCCTTGCCTTGCTCTCTCGCCGGGTCGGTTCGACCCGGTACTTCGCTAAATCCCGCTGCCCACGATCCTCTTCACCACATCGCGGGTGGAAGTGCGTCCCAAGTTGTCCACGGTATTCTCGCGGAAGGTGATCGAATCACCCGTGATCTTCAGCACGTAGCCGTTCAACACCGGTTCGTTGAGCCGCAGGAAATACGTCTTCTTGTCTCCTGTGACCACCATGGCGATGAAACCTTCCTGTGTCTTGGCTATTCCCTTCAGTTCCACCTGGCTGGGCACCATGCAGGCCTTGCCGGTTCCCGTACACAAGACTCCGCCGCCGCCGCCCCGCGGTGCTACCACACTCTGGAACGGGTCTCTCTTGCCCTTCCCCGCATCCATCGGACGGCTATCGGTCTTCGGTGCCGCCACTGGCGCGCTGCTGGACGGCGCTCCCGCCGGAGGCCCTCCCTGTTGCGCCAGGGCGCTGCTCGTTGCCAGCACCAACATCCACATGGTTCGTTTCGCAGTCATGGTTCCTCTACCTCCCCGCCGGCGGAGGTACCGGCGGTCCCGGCCGTCCTGGAGCTCCCGGCTGGGCCGGCGCCGCCTGGGCCTTGGGTTCCGGAGTAAAGAACGTCAGGGCCTGGCACGTTGCCACCACGGTCTCATCCGGACCGTAGCGGTATTTCTTCTTCAGCTTGAGGGCTTGCGTACCCAGTTCTGGAGCCGCCATCTGCACGTTGGTGATGTTGATGATACGTTCCAAGCGGCCCACACGCTCAAAGAAGTTCAGCACCTGGTAATAACGTCCGTCGAGTTCGACCTCGAAGGGCAGCTCGGAGTAGAACTCGCGCGTCGAAACCGGCTTCGAGGTATACCGGCGGATGATGATGCCGGCCTCGGCCGCTTTATCCTGCACGTCGCGAATGAAGCGGTCGGCTTCCTTCTCGTCCGGGACGATCTTGCGCATCGACTCCAGCTGCTGCTGCAGCGAAGCGATTTCCCGGTCGAGATCGGCTTCCCGCGCCATCTGCGGCTTGAGTTTGCTGATCTCGTCCTGTTTGACTTTCAGTTTGCTTTCGTTTTCCTGGTTGGCTTCGTACTTCGGCTTCCACAGGAAGAACAGGCCTGCGCCCGCCAACGCCAACGAGACCAGAATCGTGATGAGTAGTGCTCGTCCCCCGGACATATAGGCCTCTATGCCCCCGCTCTCTTCTTTTCACAGGCCACGGTAAAGTTGAACAGGTCTACTTCCTTGGCCTTTTCGTCTTGCACGGTTTCCCGCAGTTCGACGTTCTCGAAATAACCCGTCTTCTTCAGGTTGGTGATCAGATTGGCCACGGCGGTGTGGCTCAGGGCCACGCCCTCCACGGCAATCGAGCTGCCTTCGTCCTTCATCGAGCCCAGCCACACTGCGTCGGTCCGGTTCACCGTGTCCCCGATGGTGGTCAGCAGGTTGACCGGGCCTGCCTGGTTGCTGCGCAACTGATCGATCACTTTCACCCGGGTGCGATAGCTGTCCACCAGCTTCTGCTTCGCTTCCACCCGCGTCTTCACCTGCATCAAGGTCGCGAGTTCTCGATCCGCCGCAGCCGTAGCCTCAGCGATCCGCGCTTCCTCTTTACCCAGGTACCACCACGCTCCCACGTTGGGGCCGGCCGCCAGCACCAGGGCGACGACCAGCAGCACCAGCTTGTTCGGGCCCTCGGGCGCTCCGTACTCGGGCATCGCGGCGGCCGCCGGGCGGCGGCCCTTCTTCGGCTTGGGCATTCCCATCAGGTTGATTCGGATCATAGGTCTTCAAAACTCCTCAAGGCCAAGCCGACGGCAACCGCCCACTGGCCCGGATTCTGCTCGAACAGCGACGCAGCCGCTCCGGCCTGGATCCGCTGGAACGGATTCAGAATCTCCACCGGCAGCGAGAACTCCTGGCGCAAGGCTTCCACCAGCCCTGGCACCTTCGACGATCCGCCCGCCAGGTAAATACGCTCAATATGCTCACCCGCTGCGGTCGCCCGGAAATAGTCGAACGTCTTCTGGATCTCCAGAACAATCACTTCTGTAACTTGTTGCAGGACGGGCAGCTTGGCGTCTTCGCTCACCGTTCCCACTTTGCGGCCCAGCTTCAGCCCTTCGCCGTCGTCGAAGCTCAGGTCCAGCTCCTTCTGCAGGGCGTCAGTGTACTGGTTGCCGCCCACGCTCACGTCGCGCGGAAACAGCGGCGTGGTCCCCTTCACGATGTTGATGTTCATCACACTGGCGCCCAGGTTCAGGAGCGCTACGGTGGTGCCTGGGGCGGGCTCGTAGTTGAACTGGTAGCAGTTCTGCAGGGCGAATGCGTCAATGTCCACCAGCGCCGGCTGCTTGCCTGCCATGGCCAACGCGTTGGTGTAGTTCAGCACTTTTTCTTTCTTCACCGCCACCAGCAGCACGTCCATGGTGGCTGCGCCCGAGCCTTCCTCCGACAGGATCTGGTAGTCGATGTTCACGTCCGCGATGTCGAAGGGGATGTTCTGCGAAGCGACGCTCTGGATGCTCTCCGAGAGCTCGGCATCGCTCATCGCCGGCACCGTGATCGGCTTCACGATCACCGAGTGCCCGCTCACCGAGGTGGCCACGCTCTTGGCCTTGATCTGCTGCTCGGTGAACAGCTTGCTGATGGCCGCCGACACACTCGGGCCATCGACGATCATCGAGTCCACTACCAGGTCGGTGCCCAGAGGTTCGACGCCCGCATGGGCCACGCTCACCTCGCCCCGCTGCTTCTTCAGCTCCACTGCCTTGATGGAGCTGGATCCGATGTCCAGCCCGACGATGGTCTTTGATCCGCCTAGTCCAAACATGTCGTCCCTCAGTCCCCGGCCCGCGCTTTGGGCTTTCTGCGCACCCGGCCTTCACTGGCTACGCTTTTCTTCTCCATCCACGAATCCAGGATGGTCTTCTTGAACTTCCACCGGTTGCCCAGCTTGAAGGCGGGAATCTTTTCCTCGTAGACGTATTTGTAAAGCGTGTCCGGACTCACGCCCAGATACTGCGACGCTTGCCGGATGTTCATCACTTCACGCGGATCGGCCATATGCTGCGTCAGCCCTTTCCACAGTAAGTCGCTTCCCCCGCTTCCACGGGAGACTGGCCTTCCCGGCCGGGTCCTGAAATGTGAATCCCTCTGCGTTCTCGGGGGGCGAAACTTTGAGTGCGGGAGTTATAGCAGCGTTACCTCCCATGCTGTCAAGCATGTACTTTGGTTTTCCCTGTTTCTTATGGTTTCTTCAGGGTTTTCTGGGTGGCTTGCCCTGGGCCAAATCCGGCCAACTTGCCAAGATACTGTAGGTTACATTCCAGAGGCCACAATATGCTGTGGTATTGCTGAAATCGGTTCGCGCATCCGTACCGTTAACCAAGTACTAATTTTTTCGCCTCCCTCGGCCGGTTGCTCTGCTCTGGAATGGACCTTCGGTTGAGGGCAGAGCAATTCTTGACCAGAGAAATCTTCAGAAACGGGCGAACGGGGGGCTGGCCCGTCCCTTTCGCTGGCCAATCATTTTGGGTGCTGCCCCACCCTTGTATCTTGCCTGCGGAGCGGTAGGGTGGGAGCCTCAAAATACAACCCCAGTCAACCCGTGATTCCAGTGCCGCTGCTGCTCCACCCTTATCGCGCCCGCTTTTGGCGCGATAGGGTGGGAGCGATTAAAACAAGAGGCGGGTCTACCGCGGAAATCGGACGCTTCCGAGCTATGCTCACCTCATGCCCGGTGCCTTCGCCGATTCCCGCACGCACGCTGTCTGCACTTCATCACGTTCTCCTGTTATCGGCGTGAACCCAGACTAGACACACCGAAGGCCCGCGACACCTTCGAGGCTGAACTCGAGCGCGTCCGCAAGTGGTATGGTCTGTGTGTTGTGGGTTATGTGGTCATGCC
>JBOGLL010000275.1:0-5729 GCA_050746065.1 Terriglobales bacterium
CTTCCGGTCTCTACCGCGCACCCCTGATGCCCAGGTCATGGGAAGGCAGTTGCTGCGTTCCGGAACCTCCGTAGCAGCGAACTATCGTGCCACTGGCCGGGCGCGCTCCAGAGCGGAATTCGTCGCCAAGATCGGGGTCGTGGTTGAGGAAGCCGATGAGGCCGTATTCTGGATCGAGATGCTGGCCGACAGCGAAGTCGTGAAACGAAAACGACTCGAGGACCTCCTGAAAGAAGGTCGTGAATTGCTGGCCATCTTCGCAGCCTCCCAACGAACGGCTCGATGCAAAACGAAGCGCTCTGACGGCTCGAAGAATCGTTCAACCGATGACCCGATGAGCCGATGATCCGATGACCAGATGATCCGATGATCCGATGACCCGATGACCCGCTACCTCCTCCGCCGCGTCCTCTACACACTCCCGGTGGTTTGGCTTGTGGTTTCCGTCGTCTTCCTCCTGATTCACCTCGTCCCCGGCGACCCTGTCCAGCAGATGCTGGGCGAAGGTGCGGCCAGCGCCGACATCGAAAAGGCCCGCCGCGATTACGGCCTCGACGCGCCGCTGGGCGAGCAGTACCTCAACTACTGGAAGGGTATCGTGCGCGGAGACCTGGGCAAGTCCATCCGCTTCGACCGCAACGTCGGCGCGCTCATCGCCGAGCGCTATCCCTATACGCTCGGACTCACGCTGGCATCTCTCGCGGTCGCGCTCCTGATTTCTATCCCTGCCGGTGTGCGCTCGGCGCGCCGCCGGAACCGCTGGGACGACCGCCTCATCAGTCTGGTGAGCCTGCTCGGCCTCTCGTTTCCGAATTTTGCCCTGGGTCCTGTGCTCATCCTGTTGTTTGCCATCGAACTGGCGCTCTTGCCGGTTTCCGGTTCCGGCACGCCGGCGCACCTCATCCTGCCGGCAGTCACCATGGGTGGAGCTTTGGCCGCCATCCTCACCCGCATGGTGCGCACCTCCATGCTCGAGGAACTCGGCCAGGATTACATCCGCACGGCGCGCGCCAAAGGACTCTCCGAACGCGCCGTCGTGTACCGCCACGCGCTGCGTAACGCCCTGATTCCCGTGCTCACCGTCGTCGGCTTGCAGTTCGGAGCGTTGCTCGCCGGCGCCATCGTTACCGAAACCATTTTTTCCTGGCCGGGCATCGGCCGCCTCACCGTCCAGGCCATATCCAATCGCGACTACTACCTGGTGCAGGGCTGCATCCTGGCCATCGGACTCACCTACGTAGCCGTGAACTTTCTGACTGACATGCTGTATTCGATCGTGAACCCGCGGATCAGAACGGATTGACGATTTCTCCATTGACGATTGACGATTGGCTTGCCGGGCGCCGCGCGCTGGCCGCATCAAGGATAAGAAATGACAGAAGCGCAATTGCGACGAATTTTCGACAAGACCAAGGGGCGCGACAAGCCAGATGACCAGATGACCCGATGACCACATGACCACATTCCGCTCCAACCCGCTCGCCCTCTTCGGCACCGCGCTCATCCTGTTGCTCACGCTTTCCGCGCTCCTCGCTCCCTGGCTGGCGCCCCAGGACCCGGCGCACATCGATCTGCCTTCGCGCCTCACTCCGCCCTCGGGCGCGCACTGGCTGGGCGCCGACGAACTCGGCCGCGACATCCTCTCCCGCGTCCTCTACGGCGCGCGCATTTCCATGCTGGTGGGAGCTTCCGTGGTGCTGGTGTCGCTCACTCTGGGCCTGATCATCGGCTCCATCGCCGGCTACTACGGGGGACGCATCGACCGCTTCTTCAACGTCATTGTGATGAACGCCTTCCTGTCCTTTCCCGGCATCCTGCTGGCGATTGCGTTCGTGGCGTTTCTCGGACCGGGGATTTTCAACCTGGTGCTGGCTCTCTCCTTGGGAGGCTGGGTGGGGTACGCGCGCTTGGTACGCGGACAGGTGCTGGCCACTCGCGAGCGCGAATTCGTGGAGGCCGCGCGCGCGCTAGGCGCCAGCGACCTGCGCATCATCGTGCGCCACATCCTGCCCAACATCATCCAACCGGTGATCGTGCAGGCCGCCATCGGGATGGCGGGCGCTGTGCTGGCCGAAGCCACTATGAGCTTTCTCGGACTCGGCGTCCCTCCGCCCACTGCCAGTTGGGGCTCCATGCTCAATGACGGCCGCTCCCATCTGGTGGACGCTCCCCATCTCGTCCTGGTTCCCGCCGCCGCCGTCATGCTGGCCGTGCTCTCCTTCAACTTCGTCGGCGACGCCCTGCGCGATTACCTGGATCCGCGCTCGCGCATGGAAGCGGGCCTGTAACACTTGCGATTTGTGATTTGCGATTTGCGATCTGGGCTCAGCCTGGCCCCTGGCTAGAAAACGCGGGAACGCAGGGAGACGTGTCGCAGATGACAGATCACAAATCACAAATCGCAAGTCACAAATTGCAGTACTCTGTACTCTGAACTCAAAATGCAATCCCTTTTCGGCCCGTATCGCCTGCTGAACCGGTTGGGCGCCTTGGAGCTTCCGGGGGAAGCCTTGCAGGTGGAGCGCGTGCTGGCCACCGGGCGCGCCTTTCTTGCCATCACCGCGCTGGTGGCCATCTACGTCGATCCTTCGCAGCCCCGCTTCGCCACCGCCGGCTACGCCCTGCTGGTTGGATACCTGGCCTACAGCACAGTAGTCCTGCTGCTGTTCCGCTCGCGCACCCGCTTCGAACCCGCCTTGCGACGCATGGTCCATTCGGCCGACATTCTCTGGCCCACGGTCATCACATTCTTCACCGAGGGTCCCAACAGTCCTTACTACCTGTTTTTTATTTTTGTCCTCCTGGCCGCCGCCTACCGTTGGGGATTCCCTGAGACCGTAGGGACCGCGCTGCTCTCCGTAGCTCTGCTGCTGGGGCAGGTGGCGCTGTTTGCGAGTCTTGAAGGTACCGGAGCCTTGGCAGGCGGGCTGGACACGAACCGCATCCTCATCCGTTCCGGCTATCTGCTTATCCTGGGTTTCCTGCTCGGCTATCTGGCAGAGACCGAGAAGCGCCTGCGTGCGCAGCTCGCCCTGGTGCCGCGCCTGCTGGGTAAGGCGCGCGTCGAACTGGGCTTGCGGGGCACGCTGCAGGGAATCCTCGACGATCTGCTGCACATCTTCGCTGCCCATTACGCAGTCTTTGCCGTGGAGGAAATCAGCAGCGGTCGGATCTTCGTTTGGCACTCGGGAAGCGGCAGCGCCGCCGAGGGCCAGGTCCGCTATGCGGAGATGGAACCCGAGCAACGCGGTTCTTACATGTTCCACACCCTGGCGCACACCTTTCACGTCCAGCGCTCGCGCTCCGGGATCAGCGCCGCGGCTGATACCGTGGCCATCGATGTGGACGGCCGGCGAATCCCCGACTCCATCCAGGTTCCCGCGGGCTTTCAGCGCCTGTATCCGTTTCGCTCGCTCGCCGGCGCCTGGTTCGCCTTTGGTGACGAATGGCAGGGCCGCCTTTTCCTGGTGGACGCGGCCGCCGGCAGCGACCGCGAATCCACCCTGCGTTTCCTGCAGAACCTGATGCGCCAGATCGGCCCCGCCATCTACAACGTGTACCTCACGCGCCGCATGCGCTCCCGCGCCGGCGCTGCCGAGCGCGCCCGTATGGCCCGCGAACTGCACGACGGCACCATCCAGTCGCTGGTCGCGGCCGAGATGCGCCTCGAGGTGCTGCGCCGCAAGGGAGGCAGCGAGCAGGCCGCCGATGAAGTCACCCAGATCCAGCAGATCGTCCACCACGAGATCCTCAACCTGCGCGAGCTCATGCGGCAGATGCGCCCCGTCGAGGTGGACCCCGAGAAGCTGCTGGAGTTCCTGGCCAGTATGGTGGACAAGTTCCGGCGTGAGACCGGCATCGCCGCCACCTTCCATTCCGACCAGCCCGACCTGACCTTGCCCGTGAACACTTCCCGCGAGGTCGCCCGCCTGGTGCAGGAGGCCCTCATGAACGTGCTCAAGCACTCGGACGCCCGGCGCGTACTGGTGCGCCTGAGTTCCCAGGACGGCGCCTGCAGGCTGGTGGTGGACGACGACGGGCGCGGTTTCGATTTCGTCGGACGCCTCACCCAGGCCGAACTCGATGCCGCCCACAAGGGCCCGCTGGTCATTCGCGAACGGGTGCGCTCCATCCGCGGGCAGCTCACGATAGAATCCTATCCCGGCCGGGGCGCAAGGCTGGAGATCCAGTTCCCGCAAAAGGCCTACGACTGATGGAAAAAAGCGCGTCCAAAATCCGCATTCTCATCGCCGATGATCACGCCATCTTTCGTGATGGATTGAAAAAGCTGCTGGAATCAGAGCCCGACTTCACTGTGGTGGGCGAGGCCGGCGATGGCGCCGAGGCCATCAAGCTCGCCCAGAAACTCAAGCCCGACATCCTGCTGCTCGACTTGGCCATGCCCCGCATGCCGGGCATGACGGCGCTGCGCGAACTCACCACCAGCGCCGTCCCGGTGCGCACCATCGTGCTCTCCGCCGCCGTGGGCAAGGAGCAGATCGTCGAGGCCTTGCAGCTCGGCGCCCGCGGCGTCGTGCTCAAGGAATCCGCCACCCAGCAGCTCCTCAAGAGCATGCGCACCGTGATGGCTGGCGAGTACTGGGTGGGACGCGAAAGCGTCTCTGACCTTGTCCAGTACCTGCGCGTGGCCTCCGGCGTCCCCCCCGGCGGTCCCAAGAAGCAGTTCGGTCTCACCCGCAGGGAACTGGAGATCGTGGGTACCATCGTGGCCGGCTACACCAACAAGGACATCGCCCAGAAGTTCGCCATCAGCGAAGACACCGTAAAGCATCACCTCACCAACATCTTCGACAAACTGGGCGTCTCCACCCGCCTCGAACTCGCCCTCTTCGCCATTAACCACAACCTGGCGGAAGCGCCATAAACCGATTGACGATTGTTGATTGCAGATTGACGATTGAAGGGCGTCGGTCGCCGCGGTTTTCATTCAGCAATCTGCAATCTTCAATCTGCAATCGCCCACCGGGGGTAACCTGCCGTACGCATTCTCCACCCCCCACCATCGTGCTATCTCCCCACCCCCGGTGGGCCATTTTCGGATCCTCCGCCGGAAGTTAGTCTCTCTTCAGTCGTAGCGAAGAACTCTCTTGCGCCCGTCTCCCCGGGCCAACACTGTCGGAGGCCGTTTTGGAACTCGCAAAGGAAGCAGCCACAGGCATTGCTCGCGCCCGCCGTTTCTCGCTGCAGTTGCCCGTGCGCTACCGCACCATGGGCGCTGACACCTGGCACCAGGGCAAAACCGAAAACGTAAGTTGCACCGGCATGCTGATCCGCGCCGGTGAACGCATCGAGGTCAACCAGCCCGTCGAAGTTGTACTGGTACTGGAAGTGGACGTGGTCGGGGAAGTTTCCCCCGAAGTGCTCTGCTTGGGCGAAGTGGTCCGCAAGCACGACCCGGTTCCCACCAGCCCCTTTGCCCGCGTTGCTGTCCGCATTCAGGACTACCACTTCCCGGGTGAGGTGCCCTTCGCCAAGGCCTAGCGCCGCGGCCCACAATTTTCCGGGCGTGGTTTGGGCTCAATTGCCCCGGCCCGCAGCAGCCGATTTACCACCCCGGTCCACGAGGCCCCTTCATCGGGGCCTCGTCTCCTTTTTGGATCACCCTTCGTGTAGCCTTCGTGTCCTTCGTGGTTCGCTTTTCCTGATTCCTCTAGAATGAAGGCATGGCCGAAGTTCGCATCGGCACCGCGGGATGGTCCTACAAGGAC
>JBOGLL010000276.1:0-5541 GCA_050746065.1 Terriglobales bacterium
AGATAAATGACGTCCGCGGGAATCTTTTTCTCGCGGAAAGTGCGCGCCACTTCCCGCACGCGCGCTTCGGGATGGTAGCTGTAGCGGCACTGCTGATAGCCCAGCGTCCACAGCGGAGGCAGCGGCATGCGTCCGACCAGGGCGGTATAGTCGCGAATCACTTCTTTGGGATGCGGGCCATAGATGAAGTAATAGTCGAGCTCTCCGCCTTCCGCACCGAAGGAGTAAGCGTCGCGCGATTCCTTGCCGAAATCGAAGCTGGAGCGCCACGCGTTGTCGAGATAAAGACCGTAGGCACGGCCCTGGCGCATCCCCAGGAAGAACGGAATGGTCTTGTAGAGCGGGTCGGTGGACTCTTGCCAGCCGAAGTTGTCGGTGTTCCAGTTAGTGAAGGCCTGATTGCGGCGATCGAGCGGGCCGCCTTTTTCGCCGAGACCGTAGTAGTGCTCGTCCTCGGGCATGGTCTTCCATATGCGGAAGCCGAATTCACCCCAAGTCACGAGGCGATGGCGCGCGTCTTCGAGGATCATGCTGCCGGCCTTGTCGAGAAACACGATGCGGGATGTCGTTTTCTCCACCCGCACCATCACCTTCGCGGTTGCGAATTCGACTTTGTCCTCCGCGTCAAGCACGCGCACCGACACCGGCGACTTGAGGGCCTCCGGCATCACTGACCAGGAGTGCTCTGCGGGAAACTTGCCTTCGGGCGCGAAACGCACGCGAATGACCGAGTCGCTTACGGCGACGATACGGATCACAGCGTTGCCGGCGCTCAGTTCCATGCCGTGCGGCAGCGCTTTAACGAACGTCACCGGACCGAGCTGCTGTGGCGTTTGAGCAACCACAACGGAGGCCGGTGCAATCAGAAAACACAGCAGGGCGCATTTTCGAAGTATTTTCACGGCTGCCTCCTGACGTTTCTCGATGGAGAGCTTCACACGAGGCTCATTCTTGCGGCGTCCGCAGGTAGGCGTGGTCGCGGGCGGTCCAGTCGGCGCGCGGCGGGCTGAAGACGTCGATCACGCTGCAATCCTCCACCGCCTCGGCGGCATGCGGGAGATGGGGCGGGATGCAGCAGACTTCTCCGCCGCGCACCACCACTTCGCGCTCGGGAAAGATGAGCTTGAGCGCCCCTTCCACCACGAACGTGATCTGCTCGTTGTGATGACTATGCTGCGGGATCAGGCATCCCTTGCCCAGGCGGAAGCGGGCCAAGGTAAGGTGTTCGCCACTCACGAAGCGGCGCTCCAGCAGCGGATTCAGCTTTTCAGCTTCGATTTCGTCCCAGCGGATGTGCTTGAGCATGGTTCCCTCGGGCCTGAGATGAGAAAATGGGTTCGGCCCGGTATTCGGGCCACCTAGAATAATTCGTCTCTGCCGGGTGCGGAGACAAAATCTTTTGCACCAAGGAGCGGCATGTCCCACATCCGCGTTGTGGAAGACGACGAGGCCACCGGCGAAGTCGCCAAAGTGTACGACGAATGGCGCGCCCTGCGGGGTCGGCATCAGGTGCCCGGCATCCTGAAATGCTTCAGCGCACGGCCCGACTTTCTGCGCAAGGTGATTGAGTTCTCCGACTGCGTGCACTTCTCCGAGGGCCATCTGAACCGCCGCACCAAGGAAATGATCGCCACCTACGTCTCGGCGCTCAACCACTGCCCGTTTTGAATCGACGCGCATGCTTACTTCCTGCGGGAACAGGGAGCCGATGAAAAGATTGTGCAGGCGCTGGCGGCGGGCGACCTCGACGCCGCCCCAGTCACCGACGCCGAGCGCGCGCTGCTGGAGTTTACCGAGCTGGTGAACGAGCGGGCCTACGACGTGAAGGCGGAGGACGTGGAAACCCTGCGCCGCGCCGGCTGGAGTGAAGACCAGATCGCCGAGGGCGTGTATATCATGGCGCTGTTCAGCTTCTTCAACAAAGTGGCCGACGCCTTCGGGGTGCCGCCCATGGGATATCTGAAGCTGGGAAAGCTGACGCCGTAGAATTGCCCCAACCACACGCTTCATTGCAAGGAGACTGATGAAAATCGGCCTGCTCACCGGCGGTGGCGATTGTCCCGGGCTCAACGCCGTGATCCGCGCGGTGGTGCGCAAGGGCATTTTCCATTACGAGGACGAGTTCGTCGGTTTCCTCGAAGGCTGGCGGGGTGTGCTGGAGAACATGACGCAGACGCTCGACCTCCAGGCCGTGGCCGGCATTCTGCCGCGGGGCGGGACCATCCTGCGGACGTCGCGCACCAATCCCGCCAAGCACAAGGACGGTCTCACGCGTTGCGCGGAAAACCTGAAGCAGCACGGCGTGGACTGCCTGATCGCCATCGGCGGGGACGACACCATGTCGGTCGCGCTGAAGCTGATGCAGGCGGGCGTGAAGGTGATCGGCGTGCCCAAGACCATTGACAACGACCTGGGCGGCACCGACACCTGCTTCGGCTTCGACACCGCGGTGAACATCGCCACCGAGGCCATTGACCGCGTCCATACCACGGCGGAAGCTCACAATCGGGTGATGGTGGTGGAAGTGATGGGACGCGACTCCGGCTGGATCGCACTCTACAGCGGCGTGGCCGGAGGGGCGGATGTGATCCTGATTCCGGAGCGCCCGTTCGACATCGAGGTGGTGGCGGAAACACTCAAGCGCCGCCACGCGCGCGGCCGTTACTTCAGCATCGTGGTGGTGGCCGAAGGCGCCAAGTTCTCCAGCGACGTGGATCCCGACCACGGCGCGCCGGTGGTGACCAACCTGGCGCGCGACGAGTTCGGGCACGTGCGCCTGGGCGGCATCGGGGCGGTGCTGGCGCGCGAGATCGAGAGCCGCACCGGCTTTGAGACCCGCAACGTGGTGCTGGGACACATCCAGCGCGGAGGCTCGCCCACGGCATTCGATCGCATGCTGGCCACGCGCTACGGCATGGGGGCAATCGACATGGCGCATCAGGAAAAATTCGGCACCATGGTGGCGCTGCGCGGTACCGATATCGTCTCCGTTCCCCTGGCCGACGCCATCCGGCGCACCCGCCTGGTCACGCAGGACCTGATTGACGTCTCGCTCGGACTGCACGACCGCATGAGCCGCTAGTCAGGCTGCACCTGTTGCCGGGTGCGGTTCGGGGAACCTGCCACGCTACTTCTCACCGAGCCACGCATCCTACAGACTGATTGTGGGCCCGGATTCTCTTTGCTGCGCGGGCCGATATAAGCTGGGTGGAAACTCACAAACCTCCGATCGGCACCGGGCCTTCCATGTTCAGACAGGAATTGTCATCCAAAGGCAAACCCGAGCACCGCATCGCACGGCGCTTCCCCATGCGGCTGCCTGTAGCCGTCAAAGTGTCCAACGGCGGGGTGCATGAGGAAGTCTGCATCACCCGCGACGTGAGTTCGCGCGGCATCTTCTTCTATTCGGATACACCCATGCGTAAGGGCTCCGAGATCGAGTACGTCCTCACCCTGCCCCGGGAAATGCTCATGATGGATCCGGTGCGCATCCGCTACCGCGGGAAAGTGGTGCGCGTGGAAGCGGATTCTGCGTCGCAATACGGCGTGGCTGCCAGCGTGCACCGCTTCGAGTACGCCTAGCAACTTTCCTTCACCACAGAGGCACTGAGGACACGGAGAAAACCGGGCTTGGCGCCATGCGCGCTTTAGAGGCAGTAACCCAGGGTAATGGCCCGAACGTGGGGTTGCGGCGCGCAAGACGGGCGGCCTAGAATCCGAACACATTCGGGTGCCTTCAGGCGCCCCTTCCTCTGCGCAAGTAACCCAGATCGTTGGAGGTAAATATGATGACACGCAGGTCGCTCTCGTTATCGCTCCTGCTAATCGCGATGACAGTCCTAGCAGGATCTCATCTTACAGTCGTGGATGCCGTCCACGCACAAAGACCGGTCGCTTCGCAGGACGGGCCGGGGCAGTCGGACATTGAAGTTCCTTTTACCGTAGCCGGCCGAACCTGGCGCAGCCAGAAGGCCTTTGTGGAAAGCGGCTCGCGCTGCGGCGCCCGCCATGTGGACGAGATCGAAGCCGACCAGATCGAGCGCTCGCTGCAGCGCTTCCTGGTGGGCCGCGGCAGCCCTGCCAACTCTGCAAAACCCGGGGCGGGTGAAGATCCGCTGGCGCGGGCGGCCGGATCAGTGACGATTCAGGTATGGTTTCACGTCATCAACAAGGGCAGCGGGATTGCCAATGGCGACGTTCCGCTATCCCAGATCAATGCCCAAATCACAGTGCTTAACGATGCCTTTTCCGGCGCTGCACCGGGCGGCACCGGTGCAAACACGCCCTTCCGTTTCACCCTGGCGGGCGTGACCCGGACAACGAATGCCACCTGGTTCTCCATGCGAATCGGGTCGCAAACGGAAAAGGAGGCCAAGGCCGCGCTGCGGGTTGGGGGCTGCGAAACCCTCAATATTTACTCCACCGACGGAGGAGGCTACCTGGGGTGGGCCACATTCCCGTGGAACTGCGCCGGCAGCACTTCGGATGACGGCGTGGTGATTCTCTACTCGTCGGTGCCAGGTGGCGGCGCAGTACCTTACGATGAGGGCGATACGGCAACCCACGAAGTCGGGCACTGGCTCGGTCTTTACCACACCTTCCAGGGCGGCTGCTCCAAGAAGAACGACCTCGTCAGCGACACGCCGCCGGAGCGCTCGGCTGCCTTCGGCTGTCCGGTGGGCCGCGACACTTGCAAGAGCAGCGGTCTGGATCCCATCGAGAACTTCATGGACTACACCGACGACGCCTGCATGTACAAGTTCAGCGGTGGGCAGTCCACACGGATGGACACGCTGGACGATCAGTACAGGCGATAGCCAGCTTCGAAGGGGTGAACACCCAGGGAGCGCGAATGCGCTCCCTGTTTTTTGTTCTACGCGTCGGATTCCTATCGCGGTTTCTGGGAGGCGTCCACGGGCTCGTCCGGATGCCAGTCGATGACCGGTGGCCGGCCGTCGTCGCAGACCCACGCGGACGCCCGCATGTTCGGACGCAAGCGGCGGGGCCGGGACTCGATCTTCTCCCAGTCTTCCTTCACGAAGGGCTGACCACTCAGCCGCAGATGGTCTTCAAGGCTTGTTCTTTCTGGAGCTTTCAGTTCGACGCGCTCGCTAGTATCCGAGTCCGTGTAGATGCGCAGGACGATCCGGCCCGGAGTGCGGCGGTAATGCAGTACGCGACCGGAGTAAACGGTGAGATGGTCGCGCGGGCAAGTGATCCCCGCCGGCGGCTTCAATCGCTGCGGCGCACTGCGCAGTTCCGAAGCTCCGACAACCAGGACGAGGGAAAGGCCGAGTTGCACCACACCACGAGACATTGATACACACGATGTTAACTCACGCGGCATAGGTTCGCGTCCGTACGGGCGCTATACTCATCGCCGGATGCCGGAAGAGAACAAGACCCGAAATGAGCGCATGCCGCCCTGGGTGCTGGGCTGGGGCGCGGGCCTGCTGGGCGGGATCGTGATTGCCATCCTCTCCCTGGTCTTGCTCTTCTGGCTGGCGCCGGGAACGCGCGTCTCCGATCTGCTGGGAGCTC
>JBOGLL010000277.1:0-4619 GCA_050746065.1 Terriglobales bacterium
CGTCACGCCCGCGCGTGATCACCAGTTGCTCCAGCTTCATACGCTTGAGCAACGCCCGCCCCGCAGCGTGCAGCCGCTGCTGGTCGTTGCCGATGCGCACGCAGAGCGCAGCTTCGACCTCGGGCTCGTTGGGCGTGGCCGCCGTCACGCCCGCGTACTCCAGCATGCGATAACGCGAATCCAGCGTGATAGGGATGCTGTTGACGCGCGTGCCGGCGCGCACTGCTTCGAGGATCTCCGGGGTGGCCGCCCCGTAGCCGTAGTCGGAAACCAGCAGCGCGTCGGAGGTGCGCGCGCACGCCGAGGCATTGGCCACCAGGCGTTGCAGGGCAGAAGCCGCCGGCGGCGCCGCCGGCTCGCGATCGATTCGCACCACCTGCTGCCGCGAAGTGTGCGTCATCCCGGCCAGAATGCGCGTCTTGGTGACCGTGCCGTAGCCCTTCAGCTTCGCAATGCGGCTCACCGGGATGCGTTTCTCGCGGAAGCGCTCCAGCAGCATGCGGCCCGGCTCGTCGTCACCTACGACGCCCACCGGAAGCACTTGCACGTCGAGTGCGGCCAGGTTGTAAACGGCGTTGCCGCCGCTCCCCGGCACCACGGTCTGCTCGCGATGCTTCAGGATGAGCACCGGGGCCTCACGCGACACGCGCGCGATCTCGCCGTAGACGAACTCGTCCGCCACCAGATCTCCCAGCACCGTCACCGTAACGCGCGGAAAGGCATCCACCAGGCGCAGCAGCCTGGCCTTGCGTTCCGCAGCTTCATTACGCTTCTTCATTCCGTGTAGAAGCGGGCGACTCGCCCGCCTTCGTCTCCCCGGCCCGATTCTCTCATGGCCGCCCCGCGCGCCGTTCGGCGATCTTGCCGAGCATGGCGTCCAACGCGGTCCCGGCATCGGCGAGTTCCATCTTCACCGGAACCACGGCCAGCGGCTCGAGTGCGGAAAGATACCCGCCCAGGTTGACCGCGTCCTTCTCCGTGGTGACGAAGCCGCCCGCGTCGCTCGACTTGCGCAACGCCAGCAGCTCGCGAACATCCGTCTCGCCGTAAGCGTGATGATCGCGATACACGGCGTGGGCCGCCGCCTCGATCCCGGCGGTTCGAAGCTGGAGGAAGAAGTTCTTCGGGCGAGCGATACCACAGAACGCCACCGGGCGGGCGGGGATGGTGACCGGCGCGATGCCGCGGCGCACACGCCAAACCAGCTTCCCAGCCGTGGGGAAATCTTCCACGGCCGCGCCGCTCGAGAGTACGACGGCGTCCGCGCGCTCGAGTGCCGCGAGCGGTTCACGCAGCCGCCCCGCAGGCATCAGGCGGTCGCGGGCATCGTCCGGCGTGACCAGCACGATGTCAAAATCACGCGCCAGGCCGCGGTGCTGGAAGCCGTCGTCCAGCAGATGGAGCTGCGCGCCGAACTTTTCTTCCGCGAGTTTCCCCGCAGCGAACCGGTCTTCTCCGATCACCACCGGCGCGTTCAGCCGGCGCGCGATGAGCAGAGGTTCGTCGCCGAAATCCTGCGGAAGTCCTCCCGGATCCACTACGCGGACGCCGCCGCGCGTCCGCCCGTAGCCGCGCGAGAGCACGTCAAAGCGCACGCCGCGCTCCCCCAGCAGCCCACCGAGCAGAATCACGAACGGCGTTTTGCCGGCGCCACCCACCGAAAGATTCCCGATGCTGACCACCGGGCCCGCGAGCCGCCGCGCCGTGAGCGTGCCCTTGTCGTAGAGCGCGTTGCGCGCCTTCACCACGCCGCCGTAGATAGACTCCAGCGGGTTCACCGTGCGGCCTTCTCCGCGACTGGCTGCGTGGACGGCAGCGCAGCCGCACCTTCGAGCAGCGACTCCAGCGTCGCGAGCGTCCGTGCTGTTGCTCCCGCCTGCGCGCGAAACACCTCGGCGCCACGACGCCCCAGGGCAGTGCGGCCGGCCTCGTCAGACAGGAGTTCCAGCATGCTGTCGGCAACATTGTCTGGAGTCACCACGCGCAGTGCCTGGGCGCGCGCAAAGATGCCGACGATGTCGCGGAAGTTCTCCGTGTGCGGTCCTACCAGGATGGGGACGCCGTGTTGAGCCGGTTCCAGGATGTTGTGCCCGCCCCGCGGCACCAGGCTGCCGCCCACAAACGCAAGCGCGCCCAGCGCATACACCCCTGCCAGCTCGCCCAGCGTGTCCAGCACCAGCACGCCGCCGTGGACGGCGTCCTCGGGCTTGAGCTGCGACCTGCGCCACCAGCGCTGCCCGGAACCTTCCATCAACTCTGCCACGGCGTCGAAGCGCTCGGGATGACGTGGCGCCACGATGAGCACCGCCGCCGGATAACGGGAATGCACCGCCTCGAACGCCCGACGCAGCATGCTCTCCTCGCCTTCGAGCGTGCTCCCGCAGACGATCACCGGGCGCGCCCCACCGCGCTCCAGCGCCCCTCGGATCAGCGCAACGCCGGGCGCCGTCACCGGCGCCTTGGCGTCGAACTTCAGATTCCCACTCACGCGCACACGCCCGGGCTCGGCGCCGATTTCGATCAGCCGCTGCGCATCCTCGTCACTCTGCGTCAGAAACAGGTCCACATTGCGCAGCACGCCAGCGAGCAATTTCCGCCATCGCCGGTATCCCGGCAGGGAGCGATCCGAGATGCGCGCATTTACCACGGCCACGCGCGTGCCGCTGCCTTTCACCAGGCGCAGAAAGTTGGGCCAGAACTCGGTTTCGGCCAGGATGACCAGGTCCGGCCGCAGGGCGCGCAGGTAGGCATTCACCGCAAACGCGAAATCGAGGGGGAAATAGAAAACGTTCTCTTCCCCGAAGCGTTCGCCGGCCAGTTTCTGCCCGGTCAGCGTAGTGGTCGAGACGAACACGCGGCGGCCGGAAAACCGGCGTCCCAGGTCGCCGATCAATTCGCTGACGGCGAGTACTTCCCCAACCGACACCGCATGCACCCAGATGGCGCCTCCCATCCCGCCGACGAGCAGGCGCGGCGGCACTCGCCCCAGGCGTTCGCCCAGCCCGTCGCGGTACTTGTGGTGGCGCAACATGCGCAGCAGCCACCAGGGGGCGCTTAAAACCAGAGCTGCGGCCAGCGCCAGGCTGTAGAGGACGTACATGCGGCAACCATTCTAGCTGCCGCGCCATCCCACCCACACCCGTAGCCGGTTGTCCGCGCGCCGCTTCCCGGGGATAATCGCCTCATGCCGTCGATCCCATTCCTTTCATTCCGAGCGGGCACGACGGAGGCCGCCCTGGCGGACGACGGAGCACGAGTCGAGGAATCCCTGCCCCAGAAGAGCCTCCGGACAAAAGGAAGAGGACGACCCCGGAACGTTCTGCGTATTGTCTTGCTGATTTTCGGCCCTTCCCTCTTGGCTCTTCCCCCCGGGGACAACCCTCCCGCCGTGCCCAAGGCATACCACGCCAAGACTTACCCGGCTCACGAGGCCCACGAGATGGAGAAGCTCTCCATTGCAGCCGATCCCTACGACATGCCCGACAAGGCTACCGTCTTCGTCACCCCATATCGGAAAGAAGGCATCCTGCCCGTGCACCTCATTGTCTCGAATGACGGCAAGAAGCCGGTGACGATGCAGGAGCTGAAGGTCGAACTCATCACCGTGAAGCACGTGAAGATTCCGCCCGCCACACCCGACGACATCTATCGCAAGCTGGCGCGGCACACACGTCGCGGCGACGAACCCAGCCGCAACCCGCTGCCCATCCCGCTGCCGCGTAAGAAGCCCAATTACAGCATCAAGAGCGAATACGTAGAAGAAATCGAACGTCTGCGCTTCCTGGCCCGCGCCGTGGAGCCCGAGTCCACCCAGGCCGGCTTCTTCTTCTTCGATGTGGAGGGTGTCCCGAATCCTCTGGCCGGCGCTTATCTGTATGTCAGCGGCATCCGCAACGCCGACGGCCACGAGCTGTTCTACTTCGAAATCCCCATGGAGAAGTACCTCACCTACACGCCGGGTCCGAAGTAACAGGCTCCTTCCGAACGGGCGCTATAATCGAGCTTCCATGTCCACCACGACGGAAAACTCCGTCGCAGCACGCGCCCGCTACGAGCCGGTGATCGGGCTGGAAGTCCACGTCCAGCTCCTTACTCAGAGCAAAATTTTCTGCTCGTGCTCGGCGAAGTTCGGGGCCCCGCCCAACACCCAGGTCTGCTCCATCTGCCTGGGGATGCCGGGGTCGCTCCCGGTGCTGAACCGCACCGCCGTCGAATACGCCGTGCGCGCCGCCATGGCGCTCGGCTGCCGCATCAACCAGACGTCCATCTTCGCGCGCAAGAACTACTTCTATCCCGACCTGCCCAAGGGCTATCAGATTTCCCAGTACGACAGGCCGCTCGCCGAGCACGGCGCCATCGAGATCGCCGTCCACGGCGGCCGCAAGCGCATCGGAATCACTCGCCTGCACCTTGAGGAAGACGCCGGCAAGAGCCTGCATGAGGGCTTCCCCGACTCCGCCGAGCGCACCTATCTCGACCTGAACCGCTGCGGCACACCGCTCATCGAGATCGTCAGCGAGCCGGAGATCGCCTCGCCCGACGAAGCTTACGAATACCTCACGCGCCTGAAGGAGATCATCCTGTATACCGGCGTCAGCGACTGCAACATGGAGGAAGGC
>JBOGLL010000278.1:0-5907 GCA_050746065.1 Terriglobales bacterium
TCGTAGGTCATCACCCCGGAGCCGGAGTTGGTCATGTTTCCGGCGGCGTCGTACGTGAAGCCGGAGTTGGTAATGCGGTTGCTGGTGCTGACCGCGACCGTTAGCGTCTCTGCGGTGCACTTGGTCACGGTCTTGGAGAGCAGGTTCGCCCAGATGTCATAGGCGAAGGAGTTCCCCCAGCAGTGCGTACCCGAGCTGGCCTGGCTCTGGGCCGTGGCCACGCGGTTGAGTTCGTCGTAGGTGAAGCTCTGGGTGCGGTTGTTGTCGCGGTTGTTGACGATTTGGACGACATTGCCGTTGTTCTTCACCACGCTGGGGCTGGAGTCCTGATCGAAGCCGTAAGCGAAGCTGAGCACGGTGCCGCCGACATGTGCCGCGGAGAGCACCAACGGCTGCAGACGGTTGTTGTAGCTGTTGGTGGTGGTGATGCCGGCGAACCCGCCCGAAACAAAACCATTCTTCAGGCTGCTGAGAGCGCCGTGTGGCGCGTAGAGGGCGCTCGTGGCGTAGTTGATGTTGTTGGCCGTATCCACTGCCGAAAGCGTCCGCCCGGCAGCGCCGGACGCGTAGGTGATGATGCGGCCCGAGGGATAGGTCAGCGTGGCCAGCGAGCCATCGAGGTTGTAGGTGTAGCTGATGTTCTTTGTAATCGCGCTCGAGCCAATGAGGGTGCGCTTCTCGGTGAGGGTTGCACCTTCGGGGTCGTAGCTCCAGGAGGTGGCGCCGGAGGCATCGCACATGGCCGTGCGGCGGCCCTTGCCGTTCAAGATGGTGAGGGTGGGTGGGGCGGTGGTGCAGCTGGCAAGGGAAACGGCGTCATAGCCGTACTTCACCAGAGCGGTTGCGCCGTCGTTGTAGGAATTCTGCGTCAGGCGGTGCAGGGCATCGTAGGCGTAGGTGGTGGTGACGGTGAGCGCGCCCGTCTGGTTGGGCTTGGGCGCGACCTTGGTAAGGACATTGCCGTCCGAGTCGTAGGTGTAGTTGATAGTTCCCGACTCGGGATTCACGGCGGTCAAGAGCTGTAAAAGCGAGTTGTAAGTGAAGCTGCGCTTGCGCCAAGCAGCGGGCACCGATCCGGTACAGGGCGTGGTGGAGGTGTCGGTGCCCTTCTGGATGACGCAGGTGAGATTGTCGAGCGTGTCGTAGGTATAGAGCGTGACCAGAGGATTGGTGAAGCCCGCAGGAGTGCCGTCAGTGCCGCCCGTGAGCGTCGGCCCGGAGGGCGTGGCGGTGAACGAAGCGACGCCGAAACGTCCGGGGTCGTCGGTGGTTGAAGAAGCAGTGAGCGAGTAGTTGGTAGCTGAGCCGGTGGCTTTTGCGGTGAAGGTAATGACGGCGCCAGAGGCCGCTGCGGTCACGGGCGATGACGGTGCGGCATTGAACGCCGAAGCCAGGCTGGACGCCCGGTTGGCAGCAGTGCTGGTCTGGCCGTAGGTGACCGAACGCGAGAATCCGCCCGCCGTGATCTGGATCGTCCCGGTGTCGTAGATGGTGACGGGGTTGCAGGTGTAAGGAGGCAACTCCATGCACCACTCTTCTTCCACCCATTGCTCGGTGCCGCTGATGGTCACCGTGCCTGTACCCGGCGTGCCGGAGCCTCCGGAAGTGGGGACGCTGGTAGGACTAGGCTCATCGACGCGAATCAAGCGACCGAGAGCATCCGTTTCGCTCTTGCGGATTTTCCCGGCTTGGTCGGTGACAGTGACCGTGTTCCCGGCATACACCGTAGTGATGTTGTTCGCCGTGGGTGAGCCGTCAGGCGGGATGACCTTGGTGACGCGGCCCAGAGCGTCGTACTCGGTGATGGTGATTCCGTAGGTGGGGTCGGAGGTCGAGCGGTAGGGATTCGTAACCGTGGCCGTGCGGCCCAAGGCGTCGTAGGTCGTGTCGGTGAAGACCGTGCCTTCAGGGTCAGACGTGAGCTGGGTCTGCTTCACCCGGCCGAGACCGTCCTGAATCGCAGTCGAGACCAGGTTGAGCGTGGAAGTGATCTTGGTGGTCGAAGTGGCCGACACGGGAGGCACGTCGCTGTAGGCGTTGGTGGTCTGGCCGAGACCGTCGGTCTCAAGCTTGGTAAGCAGGCGGCCGAAGACGTCGTAAGTGAGTGTGATGCCGGGGCGCGCGGCGAGGATGTCGTTCTCGTCCTTGCGCGACTGCACCACGCCGGTGCACGGATAGCGCGAGAGCAGGATGCGGTGGCCGAGATGATTGGTCACCTGCTTCACATAGGCCAGGCTGTTCGCGGGCGGCAGACAGCCGGTGCCCGACCAGTTGTCGTTGTAGTCCCAGGTGGTGGTGTGGAGGCTGGGATCGGTGATGCTCCGGATGTTGCCCAAGTCGTCGTAGATGTAGCTGGTGGTGAGCAGGACGCCATCGGTGTTGCGCCACTTCTTCACCTTGGTGGCGTTGCCGCGGTAGATAAAGGTCGAAGGGAAATTAGTGTAGTCGTGAGCGGGCGCGCCACTGGTGGCGGTGATCGTGGTCGAGTCGTACTCGAACTCGGTCTTCGCTTTGCAGCCGTACGCGACCGTGCAGCTGGGGGCGGTGGGGTTGGTGCCGTCGTAAATGCTCTCCCGGATGATGTTGCCGACGATGTTGCGTGAGAGATAGTTGCTGTTGTTGGTGTGCAGGTATTCCTTCGTCGTTCTTCGGACGAGCGGGCCCGGTGCGCCCGAGCCCCATTCGTACTCGCGGATCTCCTTGACATTGCCGCGAGTCGTCTCCCAGAGAGTGCTGGGTATGATGCCCCCCTCCGGAAAACAACTTACGGCGTCGCCCTCCTGGCAGTTGCTCCAGTCATAAGTGACTTCTTCGTACTCGAATTCCTTTTTGCTTTGCAGGCCATTCTCCAACTTGGTGACGATCTGGGTGGGAACGCGGGCCCCCTCATCCGTACCAGCTGGCGTCCCATACCATGCGTACCCAATGGTGTATTCCCGAAGGAGAGTCCCGAATGCACTGCCTTGATAGATTTTCGCTGAAGTAACGGACCCCTCGATGTGGGTGTACACCGACTCGTTTCCCAGCGGATCGACAACCGTGGTCGTACCTTCGCTGGGCCGGGTGATGGTCCAGGTATTAGTTAGTCCATCCACGTGAACCGTGCGGCTGGCGACGTAGCGGTGAACTCGTTCGGCGGGGCTGATTCCGCCGGTGTACAGAGTCGCCCAGGTGTAGGTGATGTAGGCGCCGCTGGGCAGATCGATGCGGGTGAGTCCGCCGTACGTGTTGGGTTCGTATTGGAACGAGTAGGACCGTCCGTTGGGCAGGATGAGCGAGGAAAGCTGCTTGCGCGTGCCGCCGTACTCCTGAACTGGGCCGTAGACATCGGAAATGTTGAAATTAGTCGCCAAGCTGACGTTCGAAAAGTTCAGTGTGTAGGTACGCTGCACACCTGTGGAATCGTAGACCTTGTACAGAATCTGGTTGGTGCCGTTCTGCTGGGTGACGATGGCCCGGCCCAGCGTATCCAGTCCTCCCGCGGTTTCGTTCTTGGAATTGCCATTGGCATCCTTGTAGTTGCCCAAGACGTATTGTTTCTGGTTTAGGTCGGGATTGGGGAGCCAGCCACCGGTCAACACGGGCCAGGCGACCTGGGTGCCGTCGGCAAGCCAGACAGAAGGCGTGTGCCCAGTGCTGGGCATGATGGCCCAAATGCCGGCCGCAGTGTGGTCGGGACCCTCGAAGTCCTCGAGAGTCCAGCCCTCAGTCCCACAGCTCCCGCCGCCGCCACGGACTGCAAGAGAGTGCTTGGCACCGTCGGCATCGCTGAAGACGAAACCCGAACGGAACTGGGCGACGTCAAATTGATTCGGTCCGCAGGATTCCTTGGAATTGACCCAGGTGATCCTGGGCACAGTGGGTTCCCATCCCAGGCCTGTCGAATCGGGCAGCCAGTTGCGCTTCTCGATGTTCCACTTCTGATAGGTGGTGGGGCCGCTTCCCCGTGTGGCCACGTTCCAATAATTGGTGTCGTAGCGCACGCCGAAACTGTAGTCCATTCCGCGACCCTTCACGGAAGTGATGGGGATACGCACGGAGAGACTGCCGCTCGTCAAGTCCACGCTTTCGACATCCGTGCCTATGGAGGTAGAGAAGGGCAGCGGCCCGGTGCGGTTCTGATTCGTGACTTTGGTCGGCGTTTCGTCTTGCGCCGCCAGCGGGGCCGCGAGCGGAGCCAGGAGCACTAGGACCAGCGAGAAGACGCGAGTTGTCGTTGGAGTTGTCGTTGGTGTCGTCATGGCCGCTCTCCTTTTACTCGAACTCGCTGTCGGCAATGCCGACGTTGGTGAGGACCCGGCTGAACACGACCTCTTCCAGTTTCTGATCGTTGTCGTAGCGCTCGATGCGGAAAGGCATCATCACGCCGCCCACGTTGCGATAATCGCTGTAATAAAGCTCCCAGCGGGAATGGTTCTCTATGGCGTCAGGTGCGAAGACGTAGTTCCATGTCTTCAGCACCACCAGCGTTTCGCCGTCGAGGAAGACGTGGAACTCGGAGAGCAGAGCTTCTAGGCCGTCGTCAGCATCGCCCCGTGCAGCGGCCACGAACTTGATGTGGTATGCCGCCCGGCCGCGAACCGCTTCCACGCCAACGAAGACAGCCTCCATCTGCGACCGGCCCAGATCAACCTGGCAGGCGAACGCGGGGATGTGCTCCGGCCGGTGGTAGCCGATTGCATGCGCAGGCAGAGCCTTCCGCGTTTCCCCGCGGAGCTCGTGTCCCCGGCCGCGGTTCACTACATAGGTCTCTTGCCGGTCGGCGGCTGTGATCTCGTTGCGCACACGGTCAGCGCCCTTGCTCTTGACCAGCAAACTGCGCGCCGGTTCCCGGCCGTCGGCGCGCGTGACCGTGCCTTCAGCCTGAACGTCTTGAAGCTGAGCCGCGCCCATGGTGGCGGCGCATTGGGCAAGCAGCGCCACTGCCTCCGGCGAACGGGTGACTTGGGCCTGGCTTAGTACTGGTTGGGCGGCAAGGAAGAACAAGCAGACAATACTGGCGACCAGGGTGGTCTTCATCGGTGCCTCCGAGTCGGGGTGCCCGACGGCCGTGGAAGGTACCAGAATTTGAGTGTGTCCCAGAAAAAGGGCGGTGTTTTGTTCCGAATTCGGAACAAGCGTCTGTTGGGGAGTTTCAATTGAGCGAGGCTGACCTCGCGCAAACCCGCGTCCGCATTGCTTTTCGCTACGAACGGAACATCGTCCTTCAGTGGCGCGGAGCCATATCACACCTCCGTCAACTCTGCGGCACAAAGCAGATTTTGTTTCGGCTCCGGAACCAGCAGGAGCCGACCTTCTTGGGGCCGCCCCCGACGTTTGTTCCGTTTTCCGAACAAGAACCGCTGCGGTTGGCCGATGCGGCGGGCGCTCTGGTATAGTGGCGCGAAAATTCCAAAACGATCGGAGCGTTCCTCATGTCACGCAGCGTGAACAAAGTCATCCTCATCGGCAATCTGGGCAAGGACCCGGAAGTGAAGTACACGCCCAGCGGAACGGCGTACGCCAAGTTCAGCCTGGCCACCAACGAGCGCTACAAGGACAAGAGCGGCAATTGGCAGGACCGCACCGAGTGGCACAACATCGTGGCCTGGCAGCGCACCGCGGAAATCGCCGGCGAGTACTTGAAGAAAGGGCGCACGGTTTATATCGAGGGCCGCATCCAGACGCGCTCCTGGGACGACCAGCAGAGCGGTCAGAAAAAGTACATGACCGAGATCATCGCCAACCACCTGGTGCTGCTGGGTGGCGGCCGCGAGGGCGGCGAGGGTGGAGGACGTCCGTCGCGGGGTGCGGAACCTGAGGCGGCATCGCATCCGCCCGAGCCCAGCGCGCCTCCGGTGGAGATCACGGACGAGGATATTCCGTTCTGAACAGCAGTCATTAAGGGGGGCTTTTAGGGGGCTTTTA
>JBOGLL010000279.1:0-4288 GCA_050746065.1 Terriglobales bacterium
GTCCCACGTTCCCTCGATAATCGTCCCGGCTGCGGTCAGGCGATAGTCGAGACCGCTGGCATCAATGATTTTCACCAGGTCGGCGACATCGGCGCTGATGGAACGACCTCGGCCCAAGGGGATCACGCTCAGTTCCAGCAACATAACGTCTTCCACTCCCACGGCATCTTTAACTGCAGATTCTAATCCTCGCGGCTATGGAATGGCACACACGAAGGATCGCGGCCTCACATCAAGGGTTGAGCAAATGACAATTCGTGGCCGTCTGGGTCGAGTAGATGGAAGTATCGTTCGCCCCATTCTGCGTCTCTCGGCCTTTCCGGACTGAAGCCCTTCTCCCTTAAATAGACCCAGAGCTCGTCCACATCTTTTACATAGAAAATCAGCCGACCCCAACCCGTAATTGCCGGCCCTTGCTCAAGATTCAGAATTACGTCTTTTGCGCCTGCCGGGCGCAGCGAAGAGAAATATGAGTTCTTGCCGCCGTAGAGTATGTCCAGGCCAAGAATGTCTTTATAGAAGTGCACAGAACGTTCCATATCTCCGACCTTGAGGGTCACCGCGGATATTTGCTCGACATTCATGGCCTGCTCCTCGCAACGATAGTGCCGCTCGCGAAACCCCCTGCTATTCCAATCCTCTTGACAGCCGTGGGTCAATGGCGGCCGGAACTTGAAGGCATAGGCAGGCGGATTTTGCGGGCCTTTAGGATCGCGAATTCCCGTTATAGATCTCTCTCGGCGGCGGACTCGGGCTTTGCGTGGGGCGAACAAAACTTGGGTGAAATTTGTGTAAAGTAAGTGCCGAACAGGGGTTCCCTCCCGTCGCGAACCTCGCCTGTTGTACAGGTGTTGACGGCGTTGGTCACTTGGGGTGCAATGTGGGCGTGGGCGACGAGCCATCGAATACGGTGCCCAAAGGACAGCCGCTAGCACTCGATCTCAATGCAAGAAGCGCTACTCCTGACCTGCCCGCCTTTCTGAACCGTCCAGCGGGGGCACCCGTGTACCACGGATTCGAAGTTACCGACCTTGTGGTGGACGGCTTCACGTTTGGCAAGATTACTGATTTCGAGACCGAACCAGCCGAAGAAGGAGATGCCTTCATCATTGCCCCTGACGATAGCCGCTGTGGGCTAAATTGGTACGTGCAGCCTGAGCCGCTCTTCCGCGAGGTCATGCCAATCGAGGCAGGACGATGGGGAGTGTGGGATGTTGGATTCGCCTATCCAATGACCAGCCGTGAGAACGTTCGTAAGAACTTGGAGGCTATCCTTCCGCAACTCAGGGAGAAGTGGCTTGCGTGGAAGGAACAGTTCGGCACGTAGGCGCCCTTTCCCAGCCGCTCAATATCCTAGGGACCCCTTCCACAAACTACGCCTAACGGAGCCCCCAGGGCGGCTTCGTATTCCTCTTTTGTGATCTGACCCTCCTTCTGAAGCACGCCCAGGACCACATTTCTTCGCTGCGTGGCCTCCGCGGGATGAAGGCAGGGATTCAGCGCGCGCGGGTTGGCGAGGATTCCCGTCAGCAGCGCGGCTTGCTGCCAATTCAGATCGCTGGCCGAAATGCCGAAGTAGAAACGCGCTGCTGCCTCGGCGCCATGAATGTTCTCGCCCCACTCCGCTGTGTTCAGGTAGACCTCGAGAATCTCTTCCTTCGATAGAACCTGCTCCAGGCGGCGGGCCAGGATCATGTCCTGGAATTTTCGCCGCAGCGTCTTCTCCCTCGTCAGAAACAGATTCTTGACCACCTGCTGCGGGATGGTGCTGCCGCCGCGTTCATAGGCCCCGGCCTTGAGGTTGGCGGAGAGCGCTTCGTACATGGCGCCCAGGCTGACTCCGGAGTGGTGGTAGAACCCAGGGTCCTCCCACACCACGACGGAATCCTTCAACCGCGGCGAGATAGCAGAAAGAGGCTTCCACGATTGCCGAGCGTCGCGTGGATAGCGGCTGGTCAGTTGCGCGCGCAGATCCTCCGCGCCGGGGAGCTGAGCGACTTCGATCAGCAGCACCGCTCCGGCAAGCACCGCGACGCCCCCAGCGACCCTCCACTTCCTATTCACCCAGAATGACCCGCGCTCTAGCGTTGGTATTGCGTGCGTTCCGGCTGCTTCTTGTGCCACTCGGCTCGGAACGGGGCATAGAACTTTTTCCCTCCCATCAGGTATTCGATGGTGCCCGGCCCGAACTTGAGGAAGAAACCCAGTCCCAACCGGAAGCCCGGCGTGGGAACGTCTGTGGTGATGATGCGTGCCCTCACTTTGGCCGTGTACTTCTGATGCATCAGACGGCCGCGGCGGTCTGGGCAGTCGTGAGGCCGGATAAGGAAAGTGGACTTCCCGTTCTCATCCGTTTTGGTGCGCAAGCCACCCGCATGTCCCGTCAAGAAGGTCATCATGTCAGGGTGCATTTCCAGATAGGGTGGCAAAACGGGAAAGAAGTCCCAGGTGAGTTCCACGTCCTTCACCGGACCCTTCACCGGCATTTTCTTGCCCGCCAGCCAGCCACACTTCAGGATCTCGTCGGACACGCCTTGAGGATCGAAGGTCGCTGTGGCTTCCACAGCAGCCACAAACGGCTCGTCATGCAGCAGGTGGATGGTCTCCGGCTGCGGCTCCAGTTTCACATCCAGCCCGTATAAGAGGAGCAAGTCGCCGAGAGCCCCGATCACTCCGGTCACGTCACCGATCGCGCTCGCCACCTTGCCCACCCTGCCGGGTATTTCCGCCGCGAACTGTCCGAGGACGTCGGACCCGCGTCCAAAATAATTCTGACCCTCATCTCCCTGGATCAGGCTGCACGGTCCCTGGGCGTGCACGCTGGGAATGAGGCCCCACGATTCCCTCAGCCAGGCGCCGGGACTGCGCGGCGCGGAGGGCTTCATGAAAAATTCCATGATCAGCAGGATCGACTGCACGGGGCTGATGTAGCGTTCGTTCTCGCGATGTGGCAGGTCTTCGAGCGAATAAGGCAGCGGCTGACGGCGCGCCAGACCATCCACAAGGAGGATCAGGAAGTTGCCGCGGTCCTTGGGATTGCCGGTGGCCTCGCGGTAACGCCGGACGATTGCCGGCTGAAGGGCGAGTTGCAGGAGGGCCGGCTGCTCGAGCTTCACCAGTCCATCTCCGAGGACGTAGGAGAAATCCGGAAACTCGAGGTAACTGGGATGAATCTGCGTCCGCGCCAGGATGCGGAGTTGAAAATCGTAAAGGAAAAAGTCTTTGTCACTGCGCTCCGCCCCGCCCTGCACCTTCTTTCCGTCGGGCGTGTACACCCCGAGACCAATGGTGCGAAATACCTCCAGCAGTACGGTCTGTGCCTCCTTGTCCGTCTTTGCGTCGGCCAGCCGGTTGGCCAGGACGTAGGCGGCTTCGGCCTTCAACTGGTGGTCCAGATAGGGATTGATGGGCGCCGGCTCCCGATCCTCCGCGTATTCACTCTCCGCGCGCCTCTCCTCCCACCATTGCCACGCCCAGTAGCCGCCGACGGGAAGTGCCAGTACCAGAAACACGAGGGCAAGCGTGGCGGCAAAGAACTTCGCCACGGTCCCGGAAGGCAGAGCCCGCGTCTGCGCCATGGACGAATCGAAAGCACTTTGCGTGGTAGCGCGACGAAGGTCCTCGGCGGCAACTGCGCCCATCGCTGCCCCGAGCTTCGGATCTACGTTCTTGCTTTCGTAGATGACTCGTCCCAGTTCGACCAGCCTCGCGCCGCGGTCCTGTCCGACCGTCTTCGCGCTCTCCCCTGTGGATTGCAACTGCGCACGCAGGTTGTTCAGCTCGGAATCGATGCCTTGCAGGACTCCGCGTCGCTCCGCCTCGATGCGTTCGATCTCGGCAGCGAACTGCCGGGACTGCTCCAAATGGCGGTTTACTTCGGCCGTGAAGGGCGCCATGGCGTCGTTGGCCTGCCGGAGCTGTGCCGCAACCTCGGGCTGCTCCGCCTCGATCTGAGCGATGCGGCTTTTGGCGGCTGCGATCTGTTCGTCGCGATCGGGAGCTGGGCTTGCAGCCAGAGTGGCGGCCCGCTGCTGCAGCGACTCCATTACCTGCACCAGGGAACGCCTGCGGTCCTGCAGACTGCGCACCGCAGCTTCCTGCTGCGCCTGCCGGTTGCGGGCTGCGGCCAGTTCGGCGTCCACCGGCTGCTTCTTCGCCTCAACCGCCGCGCGCTGCGCGTCGTATCTTGCGTTCTCCCCCTTGCGCCGTTCCTCCAGCCCCTGGCGCTGCGTTTCGAGCGCCTTGGTGTGGGCCGCGATCTCTCCGGCGCGTCCTTCCAGCGTCAGGA
>JBOGLL010000280.1:0-12223 GCA_050746065.1 Terriglobales bacterium
AGCAGGAACTCCACCGGCTGCTCCACGATCCCCGCGTAGAGAAGAAGGTTGTTGAACACGCCATCGCTCCCCAGGATGGTCTTCCACGCATACGCGCGCACCAGGTAGCTCACCCACAAGGGAAGAATCACAAGCTGGTAGAACAAATACTTTCTCCGTCCCGCGTGGAACGAGAGGTAGTACGCCAGCGGATATCCGAGAAGCAGCGAACACAGGGTTACGGCCCCGGCGATGCGCAGCGAGCGGAACAGGACTTCCGCGTACACCGGCGTGCGCCACAGTTCGCGATAGTTGTCCAGGTTCCAGTGGCGGGAGATCTCTCCCGACTCGACCGTCCAGAAGCTGTGTGCAAACAGCAACCCGTAGGGCAGCAGAAGAAACATCGCCACCCACACGACGGGCGGCAACGTGATGGCGGCCTTGTAAGCGCGGGAGAACATGGCTCAATCCAAGTAGCGCCGGCATCCTGCCGGCTGTCCCGTGGGCGTCTCGCCCACGGGCGATGAAACTGCTCTCACTCTTTCACGCGCACGGCGTCGGCCTGAGAAAACTCGAAGCTGCGCTCGCCTTCCAGCGTTCCTTGACTGGGGACGCGAGCCAGCAGGCGCAGCCCGCCGGCGCCAGCAAGCTCGAGCAGTTCGGTGGCGCCGGAGAAGCAGCGGTTGCTGACCGTGGCCTGAAACACGCAACCGCCTGATGAACCGCGCTCATCCGCCGGGCGAATATTTTCGGGTCGCAAAGAAAACTCGGCTTCCCCGTCGCCTCCACCACATGTCCAGGACAAACTGCCTACTCGGGCCACGCCTCCTTCCACGCGGCAACGCAGCAGGTTGGTCTGCCCGATGAACTGCGCTGCGTATGCGGTCGCCGGACGATGATAGATCTCACGCGGCGACGCCACCTGCTCCAGCGCCCCGGCACGCAGCAGCGCAATACGGTCGGAGAGCGCCATGGCTTCTTCCTGGTCGTGGGTGACGAACACGAACGAGATTCCCACTTCGCGTTGCAGCGCCTTCAATTCGAGCCGCATCTGGCTGCGCAGGTTGGCGTCGAGCGCCGACAGTGGCTCGTCCAGCAGCAGCAGTCGCGGCCGGTTCACCAGGGCCCGGGCCAGAGCGACGCGCTGCTGCTGCCCGCCGCTGATCTTCGCTGGAGCCGACTGCGCGTACGCACCCATCTTCACCATGGCCAGCGCTTCCTCCACGCGGGTTGCGATCTCAACCTTGCCGACGCCACGCACGCGCAATCCGTAGGCCACGTTCTCCTGCACGGAAAGATGGGGAAACAATGCGTAGTGCTGGAACACCGTGTTGACGCGCCGGCGATAGGGAGGCAGCGGGTCGAGGCGCTCGCTGCCCATCCAGATTTCGCCCGCATCCGCCCGCTCGAAGCCGCCGATCAGGCGCAGCAGCGTGGTCTTGCCCGAACCGCTCTCGCCCAGGATGGTGAGGAACTCTCCTTCGGCCACATCCAGCGAGATGCCACGCAACACTTCCCGTGCACCGAAGCGCTTGGCAACGCCGCGGATGCTGAGCAACGCGCCGGCCTGCAACGGCTGCCTGAGCGCTTCGGCGGACGCGAGTTTGGTGGCCGGCGAGGTCATGCGACGGGTCGCAGAGCTGAAAACTCTACTGCGCCGCTTTCACTTCGTTCCACACCTGGTTGTACTTGTCGCGCCGCGGCACGTGCTGCCAGAAGTAGATGCGCTTCGGGTAGTCCGGATCATCGAGGTGGACGGCCCTTCTCTCCTCCGCGGTCATGAGCGGCCCGGCCTGCGGATTGGCCGGCGTGTATTTGGTGACATCGGTCAGGATCTTCTGCGTTCGCGCCTCCACCATGTACGCCAGGAATTCGTGCGCCAGGTCTTTGTTCTCGCTGGCGGCGGTGATCATCAGATGATCGATCCACCCGGTGGTGTTTTCCTTGGGGATGATTTCGCCGATCGGGAAGTTGAGTTTTCGCAGGTCGTTGGCCATCAGCGGCCACCCCATCGCGGCGACGATCTCCTTGTTCTGAAAAAGATTCGTCAGCTCGCCGCCCGTAGCCCACATCTTGCGGATATTGGGCTTCAGTGCCAGCAGCTTCTTCTTCGTCTCGGCAAGCTGCTCATCGCTGAGGTTGTAGAGCGCGGATGGATCGGGTTTGTCGTACTCCAGGATCTGCGCTGCCATGTAGACGGTAGAGAGATCGTCCCATACCGAAATCTTGTTCTTGTACTTCGGCTCCCAGAGTACGTTCCAGCTCTCCGGAGGCGTCTGGAAGACCGTCGTGTCGTAGAGCAACGGATTGGGTCCCCAGAGGAAGGGCACGCCGTAGACCTTCCCCTGGTGCTTCACCAGGGGCAGGTCGCGAAGCTGCTGCGAAAGCTGGCTATAGGCAGGAATGCGCGCCAGATCCACCGGTGCCGTCAGGCCGGTCGTCGCCAGCATGGTAGCCACATCGCTCGAAGGAGAAATGACGTCGTAGTTCGCCGCGCTGCCGCCGCGTAGTTTCGCCACCAGTTCGTCGCTCGAGCCCATGTATGCCGCCGCTACCTTGCACTGACATTTTTCCTCGAAGGCCTTCACGAAGGACGGATCTGCGTAGCCTTCCCAAACCAGCAGGCTCAGCGTGCGCGTCTCTTTCTTCGAGCCCTGCTGGCAGGCGCCGAGAACGAGCAGGATGACCGCAAGTGTAAGGACGGCGGTGAAGAATCGCTTCATGGCTTCCTTCCGTTTTTTCCGTAGAGACGTTGCCAGCAACGTCTCTACGGTCTTAGAACGTCGGCGGCGTATTCACCCACAGCACCCACGCTTCCTGCCTTCCCGGATTCGACCAGCGATGCGGCGTGTTGCTTTCGAAGTAGAAGCTGTCGCCGGTGGAAAGCCGGAAGGCACGGTCTTCCAGGGAAATCTCCAGTTGCCCGCGGACAATGTACAGGAACTCCTCGCCGTCGTGGGAGTAGGAATCGCCGCTGCCCGCGCGCGGCGCGATGCGGAACAGGTGCGGCTCCATGACGGTGTTGCCCCAAGCCAGCAGTTCCATGCGTACACCGCGTCCTGCCTGCAGGCGTTTGCGCTCTGCGGGACGCACCAGGTGCGGGTTGTCCGCCGTGGGATTGAAGAAACTCAGGATATTGACATCGTAAAAGCGGGCCAGTTTGCGCAGTGTGCCCACGGAAGCGCTCATCTGCGAGCGCTCCAGCGCGCTCAGGAAGGCGACGGAGATCCCCGCTTGCTCGGCCACGGACGCCAGCGACAGCTTGCGGCCCCGCCGCAGGTTCCGAAGGCGGGCGCCCAATGCGGTCGCTCTGTTGCGGCGCACAGTGCGTACCAGTCCCTGGTCCTTCAGGATGCGCACGATGGCCGGCGGATTGAGTCCGCGCGCCCGCCGCAGATAGCGGGCACGCTTGAGCAGCTTCAGGTCGTGGGGCGTGTACAGCCGGTAGCCGCTGCGGGTGCGGCGCGGATGCAGCAACCCCAGCGATTCCCAGGAGCGCAGCACCGAGGCCGAGACGCCCACGCGACGGGCCACGTCGCCGATAGTCAGGAGGCCCTGGCTGCCGTCCCCGGAACCGCCGTTTTGAAGGCTCTTCCCTCTTGACACTTCGCCCCGCCGTCCACTAGCCTTGCGGAATTCTAGTAGGGTTTTCCCGGCGCCGCAACCTGCCGTCCGTGCTGCCGCCGGCCCGAACTAATGACGCGAAAACGACCCGAAAACAAACTCACGCTGGTCGAGGAGAGTGTCATGCTCACACGATTCTGCCGCACCCTCGCGCTCGCAGTCGCCACCTTTGTCTTCCTGCTTCCGGCAGCGGCCCAAACCAGTGGCACGTTGCGCGGCACCGTGAAGGACCCCTCCGACGCCGTCGTTCCCAACGCCAAAGTCACGGCCACGCAGCAGGCCACCAAGGTCACGCGCTCGGCGAATACCGACGCCGCCGGCAGCTTCGTCTTTCCTGTGCTGCCCGTGGGCGCCTATGACCTCGAGGTCGAGGCCACCGGGTTCAAGAAGTACCTGCAAAAGGACATCAACGTCGACATTGGACGCGTGGTCCTGGTGGAAGCCAAGCTGACCGTGGGCACAACCGGCGAGGTAGTGGAAGTGGGCGCGGCCCCGCCCCTGGTCGAAACCACCAATACCCAGCTCGGCGCCGTGGTCAATGAGCGCGCCGTCACCAATCTTCCGCTGAGCGCCCGCGATACCTACCAGCTCCTCCAGCTCCAGCCGGGCGTGCAGTCCAACGTGGGTCAGGATCTCTTCTACGGGACGGAAAAACCGGGAGTGGTTTCCGTCAACGGGGGCCGCGGACGCGCCAACAACTTCACGGTGAACGGCGGCGATGCCAACGATAGCTTCGTCAACCAGCCCGTCATCCAGCCTTCACCCGACACCATCGAGGAATTCCGCGTCATTACCAACAATTTCGACGCTGAGTACGGGCGCAACTCCGGCTCGGTAGTCAATGTGGTCACCAAGTCGGGGACCAATAACATTCACGGCAACCTCTTCGAATTCTTTCGCAACGAAAATCTGAACGCGCGCGGCTTCTTCGACGTCGAGCGTCCCGTGTTCAAGCAGAACGTCTTCGGCGCCACCCTGGGCGGCCCCCTCATCAAAGACAAGACATTCTTTTTCGTTTCCTATGAGGGCGAGCGGCGGCGCGAAGGGATTTCCTCCGATGTCGTGACTGTACCCACCCTGGCGGAGCGCGCCGGCGACTTCTTCGTGGGCTCGATTTTCGGCGGAGCGATTGACACCACGGAGGGCATTGAAGTTTCCAACGCGTTGCTCGCCCGCCCTGGCTGCGCTGCAGCCATCACCCTGGCCGGCGGAGCCGCTCCCCTGCCCGGCGAAAGCTACGCCAACATCTTCCCCGGCAACATTATCCCCGTCGAGTGCTTCGACCCCACGGCCCTCGACCTGATGAACCAGTTCGTGCCTTTGGGCAACATCGCCGATGGCGAGTTCCAGTCCGTCCCGGTCGAAGTCGAGAACGGCACTCAGTTCACAGCCCGTCTCGACCACAAGATCAACGACAATCACCAGCTCAGCATCTACTACTTTTTCTCGGACAACTTCCTCACTAAACCCTTTGCACGTTTCCAGGCCGGCGGCGCCGTCCTGCCTGGCTTTGGCGATCAGAGCGACGAGCGCTTCCAACAGGTGAACATTGCTCACACCTGGGTCATCAGCCCGACCACGGTCAACGAGCTGCGCTTCAACTACTTCCGCGCCGGCCAGGAGACCTTCTTCCATCCTCTGCGCACACACCTGGTAGTGGACTCCTGCTCCACGGTTCCCGCCGCCCAGTGCTTTACCGGCACCGGCCCAGGCGGCGAACCCATCGGCATCACGCCCGGCCTGGGTCCGGACCGCGAAGGCGTTCCCTTCATTGACGTTTCCGGCGCGTTCTCCATCGGCAGCAATTTCGAAGGCGAGTTGCCAGCCGCCGGCAACAACTTCCAGTGGAGCGACAACTACAGCAGGGTGGTGGGCAAGCACAGCCTGAAGTTCGGCGGCGACGTGCGCCGCCAGCGCTTCGACCAGTTCCTCTTTTTTGACGTGAACGGCCAGATCTCCATCTTCGGCGGCGGCGCGAACGATCCTCTCTATGACAGCCTGATCCCCAACTACCTGCTCGGCCTCACCGATTTCTACCTGCAGGGCGCTGCCAATGAAGAACGCGTGCGCAGCACCTCGCTCTATCTGTTCGCCCAGGACAGTTGGAAGATCAAGGAGAACCTCACTCTGAACTATGGGCTGCGCTGGGAGTTCAACACTCCCATCGGCGATGTGGGCCAGAAGATCCAGACCTTCCGCCCCGGACAGGCTACCGAGATCTATCCCTGCCAGCTTGCCGATCCCACGCAGATCGCACTCTACGGCACGAACGATTGCAGTCCCACGGGTGGCGCCAACGCGGTCTTCCCCCTTGGTCTGGTGGTTCCCGGGGACGCCGGCATTGACAACAGCCTCACCCAGACGTACCACCGCGCGTTTGCCCCGCGCATCGGCCTGGCCTGGAGTCCCAACGCCTCCGAGGGATGGTTTGCCAAATTGACCGGCGGCCCCGGCAAGACCAGCATCCGCATGGGTTGGGGCATGTTCTACAACCCGGTGGAACAACTGGTGCTGGAGCAGTTGAGTGCCGAACCGCCCTTCGGCGGCAGCTCCGGCCTGTCCAACGTCATGTTCAACACGCCCTTCCTTTTGCAGAACGGCACCATCGCTCCCAATCCCTTCGGTGGCATTTTGGACCCGCCGCGCGGACAGACTGTGGATTGGGCGCGCTTCCGTCCCATTCTGCTGTTCGGGCAGTTCCAACCCAACCTGCGCCCGCAGTACGCGGCCCAGTACAACCTCACCATCCAGCGCCAGATCACCGACAGTCTGATGTTCCAGGTAGGCTACGTAGGGTCTCAGGGACACCGCTTGCTGGCCACCCACGACCTCAACTTCGGCAATCCGCAGACCTGTCTCGACCTGCAGGCCACGGCGGATTTCAACGCCAATCCCGATCTGGAATGCGGCGCCTTCTTCGCCGACGTCGCGTACACGATTCCTGCGGGCACCACCATCGCTCCGCAAGGCCTCACCTTGCCCTATGGTTCGACGCCGTTCATCGCCGGCGGCACCGTGCTGGCCAACGACATCACATTGGTCGGCCTGCGCCCGTTCTCGTCGCCGCTCTGCGAACCCACTACCGGCGCCGGATGTCCGCTCGACGGAGTCCCCGTCTTCTCCAACATCTTCGCCCAGGACACCATCGCCCATTCCAGTTACAACTCGCTGCAGGTCCTGCTGGAAAAGCGTTTCTCCAAAGGATTGCAGTTTTCGACGGCGTACACCTGGTCGAAGTCCATTGACAACGCTTCCAGCTTCGAGAACATTCTGAACCCGTTTGACTTCGAAGCGTCGCGCTCGCTCTCGCTCTTTCACTCGGCGCACCGCTTCGTGGCCAGCTACTTCTGGGAGCTGCCCGTGCCCAAGTACGAGGGCTTCAAAAACAAACTGCTGAACGGCTGGGCCATCAGCGGCATCACCACCTTCCAGACCGGTTTCCCCATCCGCATCCTGTCGGAAGACGACCAGGAGCTCATGCTGAGCTTCGACTTCGAGCTGCCCGGACGTCCCGACCAGATCGGGCCACTGGTCACTATGGATCCGCGCGAGAATCCCGACCGCCTGTTCTTTGACCCCTCGGCTTTCACTACGGCGGCCCTCGGCACGCTGGGCACGGCGCCGCGCACCGTCTGTTGCGGCCCCAGCATCAACAACTGGGACTTCGGCGTCCATAAGGACACGCGTATCAACGAGCGCATGCGTCTGGAGTTCCGCACCGAGTTCTTCAACATGTGGAACCACACGCAGTTTTTCAATCCCGACGGCAACATCACCAACGGTTCGGAGTTCGGCACCGTCAAGCGCGCCAAAAAGCCGCGCCAGATTCAGTTTGCGTTAAAGTTGTTCTTCTAGTCGCACCAGGAGATCGCAGGCAAGACGTTCACAATCCGGCGAAACGGTCTGTGTGGGGACGGGTCTCTGACCCGTCCCGGCGGGCCGAAGTCCCGTCGTCCAAATCAGCTCTCATCCGGAGACCCTCATGCACGACGCACTTCGCAAGGAACTTGAGACCTACGAGCGCCGCACGCCCAAATCGGCCGCGGCGCTGAAAAAGGCCTGGAAGCGCCTGCCTCTGGGCGTGGCCTCGAACTTCCGCACCTACGAGCCGCACCCCATTTTCGTGCGCGACGGCCAGGGCGGACACATCCACGACCTCGACGGCAACGACCTGATTGACTTCAACCTCTGCTTCGGAGCGTTGATGGCTGGCCATTGCCACCCTGCTGTGGTCCGCGCCGTTGCAGAGCGCCTGCACACCGGCACCATGTTCGGCATGCCGCACGATCTGGAATACGAACTCGCGGAAGAGATCTGCCGGCGCTTCCCCGTCGAGCAGGTACGCTTCGGCAACAGCGGCACCGAGGCCACCATGCACGCCATCCGCATCGCCCGCGGCTTCACCGGACGCGAGCGCATCATCAAGATGGAAGGCGCCTACCACGGCGTGCACGACTCCGCCATGGTCAGCGTCAAGCCCAAGCCCGACAAGTGGGGCAGCATTTCCGAGCCCAACCAGGTTCCGGCCAGCGCCGGAATTCCCCGCGGCGCTTGGGAAGCCACCCTCGTTGCCACCTTCAACGACCTTGCCGGCGTCGAGCGCCTGTTCGCCAAATACCCGGGAGAGATCGCCGCAGTCATCGTCGAGCCCATCATGATGAACGTCGGCATCTGCATGCCCGACGAGGGCTACCACCATGGCCTGAAGGCACTGTGCACGAAGCACGGCGCGCTGCTCATCTTCGACGAGGTGAAGACCGGCGCCAAGGTAGGCCGCGGCGGCGCCTGCGAATACTTCAACGTGCAGCCCGACATCGTTTGTCTGGCCAAGTCCATCGGCGGCGGCTTCCCGCTTTCCGCCTTCGGCACGCGCACCGAGATCATGGACGTCGTCGCGCAAGGCAAAGTCTTCCACGCCGGCACCTATAACACCAACCCCGTCGTCATGGCTGCGGGCCTCGCCACCTTCCGCGAAGTGCTCACGCCGGAAAACTATGCGCACGTGAACCGGCTGAGCCAGCGCATCGTCGCCGGCTACCGCACCATCATTAAAGACTCCGGGCTCACCGCCTACGCAGAGGGCGTGTGCGCCAACGGCGCGCTCATGTTGTACGGCGAGCGCATCCGCAACCACCGTGACTGGGCCCAGGTGGACACCGAACTCTGGATGCACTACTGGTTCGCCATGGTCAACCGCGGAGTGCTGCCCCAGCCTTACTGGTGGGACGAGCAGTGGACCATCTCCGTGGCCCACACCGGCGCCGACGTCGAGCGCCATTTGGAGGCCTTCGCCGAGGTCGCACCCGAACTGGCCCGCGCGCAGCAGGAAAAAATGGCCACGGCGGCGCGCTGAGTTCCGAGGACCCGATCCGCGTGACCCGAGAAGCCACCGCCGCCGCTGCACCGCACTTGAAGCGCGTGCTCGGACGCTGGGACCTGGTGTTGCTGTTCGTGGTAGCCATCACCAACCTCAACATCGTTCCCGCGGTAGCCACCAGCGGTCCGGTGGTGATCTGGCTGTGGCTGCTGGCGCTGCTGTTTTTCTTCTGGCCGCAGGGCGTGGCCGTCATCGAGCTCTCACAGCGCTATCCCGGCGAAGGCGGAGTGTATTTGTGGACCAAGCAGATGTTCGGCGACTTCCACGGATTCCTCTCCGGCTGGTGCTACTGGACGAACAACATCTTCTACGTTCCGACCGTGCTGCTCTATCTGGTGGGGATCGCCGTGTACGTTGCCGGACCCGACGCAGCCAAGCTGGCCGACGACCGCAGTTTCACGTTTCTCGCATCGCTGGGGCTGCTGTGGTTGCTGGTCGCCGCCAACGTTCGCGGACTCGGCGTGGGCAAGTGGGTGAACAACCTGGGCGGGATCGGCACGGCCCTCGCAGCGGTTGTGCTGATCGGGCTGGGCATATATTCCATCACCCAACGCGGCAGCAGCCTCACCGCTGCCAGCTTTAGCGTGGTGGGTGCGGATTGGAAGCTGATCTCTGGCTTCGGGACGATTTGTTTTGCGCTGGTCGGGCTGGAGCTGGCATCCATTATGGGTGACGAGATTCAAGAGCCGCGTAAGATCCTCCCTGGAGCCGTGCTCTGGGGCGGCATCATCTCGGGAATTCTCTACGTGGGCGTGACGCTGGCCGTACTGCTCGCTGTGCGCCCGGAGGACATCGGCGTAGTGCAGGGAATCTTGCAAGCCATCAGCAAAATGGCGGGAGACTTCGGCCTCTCGTGGAGCGTGCCGCCGCTGGCCCTGGTGCTGAGCATTTCCATCGCCGGCATTGCTTCGGCGTGGCTGGCAGGCGCGGCACGCATTCCTTTCGTTGCCGGACTGGAAAACTATCTGCCTCCGGCGCTGGGACGCCTGCATCCACGCTTCGCCTCCCCGTACGTCGCGCTGATCGTGACGGCAGCGCTTTCGTCCGTGGTCCTGGCCATGAGCTTCACGGAAGCCACCGTACAGGAGGCATTCGTTACTATGCTGGCCCTGGCCGTCGTCCTGCAACTCGTGCCCTCGGCGTACATGTACGCGGCCCTGTTGCGCCTGGCATTCTTCGATCCCCAGCATCAGCACGTCTTCTACAAAAAGCCGACGCTGGCGTTCGCAGGTGCTGCGGGACTCACCAGCACCATCGTGGGCATCGTCGTGGCCTTCCTGCCCCCGGCCCAGGTGGAGTCGGTGTGGAAGTACGAACTCAAGATGTTCGTGGGTTGCACCGTGTTTTTGGTTGTGGCGCCGCTGCTCTGCCGCTTCATGGCGCATCGGCGTGCGGCTCCTGAACTTGTTCCAGCGGGCGCCAAGTCGGGCGCTCCCGGAGGCCATTCATGAAGCGTTATCGTATGTACATCAACGGCGAGTTTGTGGACAGCCAGCGCGGGGCCTGGTTCCCCGTCTTCGACCCGTCCACGGAGGAGATCCTTGCCGAGGTTCCCGAAGCTGACGCCGGCGACGTGGAGCGCGCCGTCGCCGCTGCGCGCAAAGCCTTCGACTCCGGCCCCTGGCCGCAGACCACGGCGCAGGAGCGCGGTCGCATCCTGCTTCGTCTTGCCGAACGCGTCCGCAAAGAGCTGCCTCTGCTGGCGGAGATCGAGGCCCGGAACTCCGGCAAGCCCATCGTCGAGGCGGAATTCGACATCAACGATGTGGCCACTTGCTTCGAGTATTACGGCGGGCTGGCCACCAAGGTCCTCGGCTTCGTCAACCCCGTGCCTGACAACGCGCTCAGCCTCTCGCTGAAGGAGCCGGTGGGCGTCGCCGCCCAGATCATTCCCTGGAATTACCCGCTGCTTATGGCGGCGTGGAAACTCGCGCCCGCCTTGGCCGCGGGCTGCACCTGCGTGCTCAAACCTGCCGAGCAAACTCCACTCACTGCACTGATCATGGCTGAGTGGCTGGCCGACGTCGGCCTGCCGCCCGGTGTGGTGAACATCATCACCGGTTTCGGCGAGACCGCAGGCGCGCCGATGGTCTCCCATCCGGACGTGGACAAGGTCGCCTTCACCGGCAGCGCTGCCGTGGGCAAGCAGATCGTCAAGATGGCGGCGGACACGGTAAAGCGCGTCACTTTGGAACTCGGCGGCAAGTCGCCCAACATTTTCTTCGCCGACGCCGACTTCGAAGCCGCCATTGACGGCGCGCTCTTCGGCGTCTTCATCAATCAGGGCGAAGTGTGCTCCGCCGGCAGCCGCATCCTGGTGCAGAGGTCCATTTATTCGAAGTTCGTGGACGCCATGGCGGTGAAAGCCAAGTCCATCCGCCTGGGACCGCCGCTCGCGCGCGAAACCAAGATGGGCCCGCTGGTCAGCAAGGAACAGTACGAGCGCGTCACCTCCTACCTGGAAGTCGGGAAGCAGGAAGGCAAGCTGGCCGCGGGCGGCGGACGTCCCACCGGGCTCGACAAGGGATACTACGTCGCGCCCACGATCTTCTACGACGTTGCCAACAGCGCCCGCATCGCGCGGGAAGAGATCTTCGGGCCGGTGGCCGCAGTGATTCCCTTTTCCGACGAGGCCGAGGCCATTCGCATCGCCAACGACACGCCTTACGGCCTGGCCGCTGCCGTCTGGTCGCGCGACATCTATCGCGCCTTCCGCGTGGTCAAGGCGCTGCGCGCCGGCATCGTGTGGGTGAACCACATGCAGCCCACCTACGTCGAAGCGCCCTGGGGCGGATACAAGCAGTCCGGCTTCGGCCGCGAACTCGGCCCCTGGGGCATCGAGGAGTATCTGGAAACCAAGCAGGTGTTCGTGAACCTGAACGAGCAGCCGATCGGCTGGTACTGAAAGTGGTGTGGCGATGGGAACGATTCAACTACGGACCAGCATCCCGGGGCCGCGCTCCGTGGAACTGATGCGGCGGCGCGTCGCCGCCGTGCCGCGCGCGGTTTCCCACGTCACCCCTGTTTTCGTGGATCGCGCCGAAGGCGCCGCCATCACCGACGTGGACGGCAACGTATTGCTCGACTTCGCCGGCGGCATCGGCTGCCTGAACGCCGGACAGCGCGCTCCCCGGGTGCTGGCCGCGCTGCGCTCCCAGCTCGACCGCTTCCTGCACGTCTTCTTCAGCGTCACACCTTATGAATCCTACGTGCGCGTCGCCGAGCGGCTGAACGAAATCACGC
>JBOGLL010000281.1:0-6643 GCA_050746065.1 Terriglobales bacterium
GTAGTTGAGCGTGTCGGTTTCCATAAACGCATCCTATCCCGAAACGCTCGAAATTTATCCGGGTGGAACCTCAGCGGTTACGTCTTCTCCGCGGCCTTCTTTTCCACCAGCTTGCTCAGCCCGGCGATGATGTCCACCGGGAGCGGGAAAACGATGGTGGTATTTTTCTCCACTCCGATCTCGGTGAGGGTTTGCAAGTATCGCAGTTGCAACGTGACCGGCTCGGTGGCCAGCACGTGGGCGGCGTCGGCCAGGCGCTGGGCGGCGGAGAACTCGCCCTCGGCATGGATGATCTTGGAGCGCTTCTCGCGCTCGGCCTCGGCCTGCTTGGCCATGGCGCGCAGCATGCTCTCGGGCAGGTCCACTTGCTTGACTTCGACGTTCACCACCTTCACGCCCCAGGGCGCCGTGTGCTGGTCGAGGATGCTCTGGATGCGCAGGTTGAGTTTTTCGCGATGGGCCAGCAGTTCATCGAGTTCCACTTCACCCAACACCGAGCGCAGCGTGGTCTGCGCGAACTGCGAGGTCTGGTAAAGATAGTTGGACACCTGCAGGACAGCATTGTTGGCGTTGACCACTTTCAGGAACACCACCGCGTTCACCTTCAGGGTCACATTGTCGCGGGTGATGATGTCCTGCGGAGGCACGTCGAAGGCCTCCTGGCGCAGGGAGATGCGCACCATCTGGTCGATGGGCCAAAAGACGAAGATCAGTCCTGCGGTCTTGGGCTCCGCGAGGCACTTGCCCAGACGGAAGATCACTCCGCGTTCGTAATCGCGCAGGATCTTAATGCAGCTAATCAGGTAGAGCCCGAAAATGACGATGGCGAAGCCGATGAGTCCTGGCATGACAGCCTCCTTGCGTTTCGGCGGAACAGTATGGCAGAAGTGGGTGCCTATGAGGTAGCGTCGGCAGAACCCGCGCCGCCGGCTGCGTGTGGGGACGGCTCCACGTCGAGCACCAGCCCTTCCACTCTCCGTACCCTCACTTCGGCTCCGGTATCCACGGAAGACGTCGAGACCGCGTCCCACAATTCGCCCTGCACGAAGACCTTTCCCTTGGGATTGAGCGGAGTCCGGGCCACGCCGACCACCCCGACCATGGTCTCGGTTCCCACCTGCACCTTGGCCATCTGCGCCTGAAACGCCAGCGTCATGAGGAAGACGGCAATCACGCCAAAGGGTACGGCGACGGCCAAAGCCGTCCACAACCGGATGCGCATTTCCGGGATGGGAGCGTCCACCAGCATCAGAGCGCCCAGCACCATACACAGCACCCCGCCAGCGCCCAGGATGCCGTAGCTGGTGAACTTGGCTTCCAGCGCGAACAGGATGAAGGCCGCCACGATTAGGACAAAAGCCGCAAAGCGCGTAGGCAGGATGTTGAAGGCAAACAGCGCCAGCAGTATGCAGATCAGCCCGATCACACCCGGGAATACCGCGCCGGGAGTCTTAAACTCGCCCCAAAGCGCCAGCATCCCGATCGAGAACAGCAGGAACGCCACGTTCGGATCCATGATGTAAGAAAGAATGCGCTGCTTAAGCGTCTGGAGGAACGGACGCACCGGCTTGCCCACGAGATCCAGCGTCACCGTTGAGCCGTCGAAGCGCTTCACCGGTTTCCCGCGCATCTGCTCGAATAGGTGCTGCTCACTGGTGGCCACGTAGTCAATCAGGTTCAGCTTCAACGCTTCCTGCTCGGTGAACGACTTGGATTGCCGCACTCCGCTCTCCGCGGCCTCCACGTTCCGGCCCCGCTTGGCCACAAAGGAGCGCATGAAGGCGGCGGAGTCGTTTTCCATCTTTTCTTTCAGCAATGGGTCCATCTTCTCGCCGAATAAAACAGGATGCGCCGCCCCGGTATTGGTGCCGGGAGCCATGGCGGCAACATCGGCGGCCTCCAACAGGAAGAAGCCGGCGGATGCGGCGCGGCTGCCGCTGGGCGCGACATAGATGATCACCGGCACGGGCGAGGCCATGATCTTTTCGATGATGGAGCGCGTGGAGTCCACCAGTCCTCCGGGTGTGCGCAATTCGATGAGCACAGCCTCGGCTTTCCTATTCTTCGCCTCTTCGATCGCGCGCCCGATGAACTCGTCGGTGATGGGGTGAATTGTGCCGTCCACCGTCACCTTGACCACGTCGCCCGCTGCGAGCATCGGAGTTAGGAGAACTGCAAGGAGGAGGTACCGGGAAACGAAGGATACGGCTCTCATGGCTGCGGCAGCCGCGGCGCTTTCTCCGCCAGCTTGGCTGCTACCGTCCGCTTGAGCGCCTGCGCAGCGGCGTGCCCCGGCTCCAGGGCCAGGGCGCGGTCCACGCTTTGCGCGGCGGACTCCAGACTATTGTCGCTCAAATCCAGGCGTGCTAGCACCAGATATGCATCGGCGGAGGCTGCAATACGCAACGCTGCCTTGGCTTCGGTGCGCGCGCCCGCAGGGTCGCCCGTGCGCTCCAGCACTTGTGCCAGGCCGGTATGTGCGGGGGCCGAAGCGGGAACGAGTGCGATGGCTTCGCGGAATTCTCGCTCCGCATCGAGGACGAACCCGCGCTCCAGGGCGTCGCGGCCTTGCTCGGTGTGGACCCGGGCGTGGTCACGCGGGTTGAACAGAACCAGCTTCCGCTCTCGCTCTTTCTGGATGGCCAGCGCCACCTGCCGGTAGTAGGACTCGTCGTAATTGCTCTTGATGCGCTCCAGCGGCAACTTGAATCCGGCGGGCGGAGTGCCGCCCTCTTCCGCGGTCGTGGTCGCGATCTGCAGGAAGCCGGAGGCTTCCGTGTCCAGCGGCCGCAAGGCCAGCAGCGCGCGCAGTCGCGTAGCCGCGTCGGCCGGCTGCCCGGCTCGATAGAGCGCCACGGCGAGGTTGAACAGATAGTCGGCGTCGGCGGGGTCGGTGGCCACCGCCCTCTGAAAGTACTCCAGTGCAGCGTCCTTACCCTGGCGTCCGGTCACCACCCCAAGGTTGTTGTAGACCTCGGTGAGCGGAAGGCGCGAAGCCACAAAGCGGAAGGCAGCCTCCGCGCGCGGATAGTCACCCAGAAAGTAATGGTCGAGGCCGAGGAAGAAGTTCGCTTCCAGCGCCAGTGGGTCTTTTTTCGGAATGCGTGCCAGCCATCCTCCCGAGGGCTGAAAATCGCGTGCTTCAAACAGCGTCTTGCCCAGCGCCAGCACCGCTCGCCAGTACTCGGGATGGCGCCGCACCGCTTCCCGGAAATAGCGCAGGCGGTCCTGCCGCCGGCTGGAGAGGACTCCGCGAATATAGTTTTCCAGCGCGTCCACGCGTACCGGGGGCGCCGCCGCGATAAAGTCATTGCGCGAGAGCGTGAGACCGTGGTCCACCTGCCGCAACACGTCCCACGCCAGTGCGTTCTCGATCTCCAGCAGCTTGAGCAATGGACCGGACTGCTTCACCTCATCGCCCAGGCGCAGGGTCTTCATTTCCAGGAGCTGGGCTGTGGCCATGAAATCGCGGCCATCGAAGTCATGGCGGCCCAGTACCACGTAGTCCACATCCATTTCCGCGGCGATGCGGTACAGCGTGGCACGGGAAAGCGCCAGGTGGCCGGGCAGACCCAGCCGGTCGAAGGCGTAGAGCCGCTCCTCGCGCCCGACGACGTGCAGGGAATCCGACGCCAGCCGCTGACCCAGGATCTCCGGAAACGACTCTCCCACCCATTCCAGACCGGGCGCGGTAGAGACGTTCTCAAAGGGCAGGACGACGATCGTCTGCGGCGCCGCGCCGGGATCCTGCGCACCGGCTGGCGGTGCAACAGCGATCAGCAGGGAGGCGATGGCAGCGAGATGCAGTGGGAATCGGCGCAAGGTAAGCTGATTATAGCGGCTGGGTCAGGGCTGGAGCGGGAGACGGGGATCGAACCCGCGACATCCAGCTTGGGAAGCTGGCGTTCTACCGCTGAACTACTCCCGCTCGCTTTGGCAATTCTAACCCTGAACGGGTACATCCCGGCAAGCCACTCAGGTTTCGTAGCGTGTTGACGTGCCGCGATTCCGTCTTTACCTTAGCTGACGGCTGACTGCTGAAGGCTGGGAGCGAACTTGGCCTACGACGACCTTGAGGCGCTTTGCAGGCGTGAGCGAGCCACAGCGAGGGGGAGCCTGCTGCCGAAATCCCGAGTCCGCCACGGCGGACGAGGGATCTAAGGAGAGACATACCTTGGCTTATCTGGACCTCAGAGAATGGATCGCCGCGCTGGAGCAAGCCGGTGAACTTAAGCGCATCCGGGCGGAAGTGGATCCCATTCTTGAAATCACCGAGATCACCGACCGTGTCTCCAAGTTCGGGTACGGAGGACGGCCGGGGAAGACGGGCGGTCCAGCACTGTTGTTTGAGAACGTCAAGGGGCACGCGGGAGGGCGCGTCCTCATCAACCAGTTCGGCTCTCCGCAGCGAATGAACCTGGCGCTGGGCGTCGAGTCGCTCGATCAGGTGGCGGAACGACTGCATCAGTTCATGGACGTCAAATCACCCCAGGGGCTGCTGGAAAAGATCAAGATGCTGCCCATGCTGGCCGATATCGGAAAGTTCTTCCCGAAAACAGTTTCCAGCGGACCGTGCAAGGAAATCATTAAGAAGGACAGCTTCTCGCTTCTCGATTTCCCGGTGCTCAAGTGCTGGCCGCAGGACGCCGGCCGATTTATCACGCTGCCCTGCGTCATCACCCGCGACCCACGTACCGGCAAGCGCAACATGGGTTGCTACCGCATGCAGGTCTACGATGAGCGCACCGCGGGCATGCATTGGCAGCGGCAGAAGGTGGGCGCGGAGCACTACCGGGAGGCCCTGCGGGCGGCAGCCGCCGCAGGCGCAGAGCCGGGCAAGACCGCCGCTGTGGACATCATGGCCCGCTCCTCCGGGGGCTCAGTGCTGGCGGAAGGCGAGCGACCGTCAGGGAAGCTCGAAGTCGCAGTGGCCATCGGCACCGATCCTGCAACCACGTTTTGCGCCATCGTCCCCGCGCCGCCGGATGTTGAGGAATTCCTGATCGCCGGCTTCCTGCGGCAGAAACCGGTGGAGTTGGTGAAGTGCGAAACCGTGGACCTCGAAGTCCCGGCTTCGGCAGAGATCGTCCTTGAAGGCTACGTGCTGCTCGACGAACTGCGCACCGAGGGCCCCTTCGGCGACCACACAGGCTTCTACTCGCTGGCCGATGAGTATCCCCTGTTCCACATCACGTGCGTCACCCACCGCAAGGATCCGATTTACTCCACCACCATCGTGGGCAAGCCGCCCATGGAAGACGCCTGGATGGGCAAAGCCGTGGAGCGCATCTTCCTGCCACTCATGCGCCTCACCATCCCTGAACTGGTGGACCTCAACCTGCCGCCTGAGGGTATCTTCCACAACCTGATGATCGTTTCCATCCGCAAGTCCTATCCCGGACAAGCGCGCAAGGTCATGAACGCCATCTGGTCGCTCGGCCAGGCCATGTTCACGAAGTGCATCGTCGTAGTGGATGAGGACGTGAACGTGCAGGATCTGGGCGAAGTCACGCTCAAGGCCCTGAACCACATCGATCCGGAGCGCGACATCCAGTTCACGCTCGGCCCGGTGGACTCGCTCGACCACGCCTCGCGCCTGCCCAACTTCGGGTCGAAAATGGGCATCGACGCGACGCGCAAATGGCCTAGTGAAGGCTTCACCCGCCCCTGGCCGGATGAGATCGTGATGGACGAAAAGACCAAAGCGATGGTGGACAAGAAGTGGAAGGAATTAGACATTGAGTAACTGAAGTCTTTGCGGTCTTGAGTGATGTCGAGAGCTGATATTTCGGACTTGATGGAGTCGCTAGCGCGCCTAGCCGCCACGGGCCTGGGTGCAATCTATCTTGTGGGATTTCTGACGGTCTCCATACATCACGCTAGATATGGGATTGTTCAATACGAGTTGTTTCGCGCCAGGATCTTCTCAGCGGGCATTTTGTTTTCTATTTTCCTGATACTCGCTTTACTGACCGGGGCAAGAGCGTTCGGGCTCTTATCTGCCGACCAATCCACAACCGGGCCTTCCGTTGCGAGTAAGCTAGGTCCATTCACGCCGTCTTATCGGCTACTAGTGGGGACTCTGACCCTAACAACTTACTCGCTTGTCTTGGGATTTTTTACGGGCGTGTTCTTCAAGGCCGAGAAGCGTCATGTGGAAGCATTCTGGCAATCCTTGGCTGTGTATGTTGGAGTGATAGTCTACACGGCGTTCGTTTCGACCATCATCGAGCAGCGCTTTGAAAAGACCCCTGGACGATGCACGATATTGGCGATGGTAACCGGAGTTGCCGCTTTATCTGTAGTAAGCAGGCTAGGCGGTTTGGAGTTCTTCTTGCGAACCCTTTGGTTCGGCGTCGTTGGCGGTCTCGTTCTGTACATCTACCCTCCACCCCAAGACCTGAGAGAACTGCGTGAACTGAACTGGCACCTCTGGCTTATAAACTCCGTCTTGGTCATCACCGTCTTTGCACTACTGCTATACCCGCTAATAAGGGCGGAACTCGGGGGAGGCGCCCCAGTACCGGTGGTAGTGCAACTGTCGAGTGGCCCGACTATCGACCCGCAGTCTAGGATACGTGGGCTGCTGTTAGACGAGACCGAAAGCGGATTCTACATAATTCCCTCAAAGGAAGGAACCGGC
>JBOGLL010000282.1:0-9145 GCA_050746065.1 Terriglobales bacterium
CGCCACCGTGCTCCTGGCCACGCATAACTTCGACGAAGCCGTGAGTGTCGGGCACCGTGTGGCTGTCCTCTGCCAGGGGCGCCTGGTGGAACTCCGGGCCTTGCATGCCGGCACTTCCGTCGCCGACCTGCGTGAGCTCTATTTTCAGCAGGTGGACGTCGAACATGGCCCCGTCACCGCAACGCGAGGTGCTTCATGACCTTGCCGCCGCTGCTGGACAAATTGCTCGTCGTCAGCCGGCGCGACCTGCTCACGGCTTTGCGCTATCGCACCGGATTCTGGCTCCTGCTGTTCGGCATGATCGCCGAACTCGCTGCGTCGTTCTATCTCGCAAAGGCGATTGGGCCCGGCTTCCAGCCCGACGGAGTGGACTACTACAGCTTTCTGCTGGTGGGGACGGCGCTGTTCGGTTTTCTCGTGGCGGGCGTATCGGTGTCGGTGCAGGCGGTCCATGACGCCCAGGTGACGGGCACCATGGAGGTCCTGATGACCACCTCCACTTCTCCGTCCGTGCTGGTTCTCCTGACCACGTTCTCCACCTTTGCCGGGCAGACGTTGCACATGCTCTTCTATCTGGCGGCGGGAATTGTCCTCTTTCAGGTGCCGCTGGGAACACCCAATGTGCTGGCCTGCTTCTTGATCCTGGTCCTGTTGCTGATCATCGCTTCCGCCCTGGGAGTGCTGGCAGCAGCGGTTCAAGTGGTGACTCAGAAGGGGAGAGGAGTCGTCTTTCTGCTGGCTTCACTCGGAGGGTTTTTCGGCGGTACCATGTTCCCTGTCAGTGTGCTTCCACCGCCGCTGCGGACTGTGGCAGAACTGTTCCCGCTCACCCATGCCATTCGAGGCGCGCGCCTTGCCCTGTTGCGCGATGCGTCGCTGGCCGATCTCTCCACGCCCCTCTCAGTCCTGGGTCTTTATGCCCTCCTGCTGGTTCCAACCAGCCTCTACCTGTTTTCCCGCGCGATCCGCTACGCCCGCCAGAGAGGCACGCTCTCCTTCTATTAGGAAACGCGATGTCGGGTCGAGGTGCTCCCAAAAGTCAACGGCCCGCCTGCGCGGCGGGCCGTGAAATTTCGCTGGAAGTGCAGATTACGGAACTTCTGGGCTCACCGTGTCGTCGCTCAAAGCAACGGCCAGGCCCGTCGCCAGGCCCGCAGCCAGGAGCAATCCGATGATCAGGCCCGTGCCACCTGCAATGCTGTTGCGGTTCTGTGGAACGGCCGGCAGTTTGCCGGAGGCCATGCTCTTTCCCGCTTCGACGAGTGTGGTCTGCTTCCCGTCGCTGACGGAGAGAACGCCCTGCACCGACGTGATCCGCAACTCGCCCGCTTCGTAGCGGACTTCAAAGCGCGCATTGGCGGAAGCGGGCACAATCGTCATCCCGCCCGCGCTTACGGAAATCGGTCCATTGAAGTGTGCGCCGCCGGCGTTCAGGCTCACCTGTTTCCCCGCGAAAGTCAGCAGGGAGTTCGGCGCCAGCAGGATGGTGGTCCCCGTCGCGGTAATGGCGGCCGAGGAATCTTTTCCGGTCGCGATGCGGTCGCCCTGGAAGACGGCGCTGGAGCGGTTCACCGCGCTGTCGTTGATTTTCACCGCACCATTGGCCTGCAGCATGGCGGAATTCGAGTCCGCCAGCACCGTTGACACCGGGAAGGCCACCACCATCACCCAGCACAGCGTGCGGAAAACCTTGTTCCTGAACATGTTACCTCCGAAATTGAACGCACCTTGATAGTACAAAAGGACAAGGGCTGTCAACTTGAAAATCGCGGAAAGTGCTCCCCGTCGGCACTTCGGACGTGCGCGACTAGAGCGAACTCATGTTGCCCAGAAATTCGCTGTTGCTCTTCGTCTTTCCCAGTTTGTCCACCAGCAGTTCCATGGCCTCCACCGGCGACAAGGGGTTCAGCACCTTGCGCAGGACCCAGATGCGCGCCAAGTCGTCCTTGGGCATCAGCAGCTCTTCCTTGCGCGTGCCCGAGCGGATGATGTCGATGGCGGGGAACACGCGCTTGTCTACCAGCTTGCGCTCCAGGATGACCTCCATGTTGCCCGTGCCTTTGAACTCTTCGAAAATCACGTCGTCCATGCGCGAACCCGTGTCGATCAGGGCCGTGGCGATGATGGTCAGCGAGCCTCCCTCTTCGATGTTGCGGGCCGCTCCGAAGAACCGCTTGGGCCGCTGCAACGCATTGGAATCCACACCGCCCGAGAGCACCTTGCCCGAAGGCGGCACAATGGTGTTGTAGGCCCTTGCCAGCCGCGTGATCGAATCGAGCAGGATGACCACGTCGCGGCGGTGTTCCACCAGCCGCTTGGCTTTTTCGATCACCATCTCCGCCACCTGCACGTGACGCGCGGCGGGCTCGTCGAAGGTCGAGGAGATGACCTCGCCCTTCACCGAGCGCTGCATGTCGGTGACTTCTTCCGGACGCTCGTCAATCAGCAGGACGATGAGTACCACCTCCGGATGATTGGTGGTGACGGAGTTGGCGATGTTTTGCAGGATCATGGTCTTGCCGGCCCGCGGCGGGGAAACAATCAGGCTGCGCTGCCCCTTGCCCAGGGGGGTGAGCAAATCCATGACGCGGGCGGTCACGTTGTCACGCACGGTTTCCAGCTTCACCCGCTCCTGGGGATAGAGGGGCGTGAGGTTGTCGAACAGGATCTTGTTGCGCGCTTCGTCCGGCGACTCGAAGTTCACCGCCTCGATCTTCACCAGGGCGAAGTATTTTTCACCCTCATGCGGAGGACGAACTTGGCCGCTCACCGTGTCGCCGGTCTTCAGGTCGAACTTGCGGATCTGCGACGGAGAAACATAGATGTCGTCGGGGCCGGGTAAGTAGTTGTAGTCGGGCGAGCGCAGGAAACCGTAGCCGTCGGGCAGGATTTCCAGCACACCTTCGGCGAAGATGTGGCCTTCCTTTTCGCTTTGTGCCTGCAGGATCTTGAAAATCAGGTCCTGTTTGCGCAGGCCGCTGGCTCCGGGAAGCTCCAGAGTGCGGGCAATTCGGGTTAGTTCGGTAATGTTCTTTTCTTTCAGTTCTGCGATGGTCATGTTCACCTACGGGGAATTCGTTTCAGGAAGGTCAGCGTCGGAATGGAGAAGTCTGGACGCCGCGCGGGCGCGCGGCGTCCTTCGCTTCAGGCGGCACGCCGTCGCGCTTCCGCCGCGGTTTGGTTGTGTCCCACGATCCCGCCCGCGCCGTTGGACTTGGCGAAGCGCTCAAACACTTCGTTCATCGTGTCCTGGACGCGAGTGTTGGGACGATGGAATTTGCGGGTTGCCTTGGATGCGACCTGGCACAGGACGTACCGGTTCTGCACCGTTCGCAGGGCATCGTAAATCAGATCCGAGCGCATGAATTTGTCGTTCCTCTCTTAGGGTCCCTTGAAGCTTCCGTTGTTTTGCTTTCACGGGAGCCGCTGCCTGACTCCCGGTCTGAAGACGCCGACTGTACGCGGTTGGGAAACTCTCAGCCTTCTATAAAGATGCGCAACCCCGTCCTGGAGTTGCAATTATCTGAACCGGCTGCATTTCCCTTGACCAGCCAACCGGGCGCCCTCCCCTACCCACCGACACGACTGACCCCTATTGGGACTCTGCTGGGTTCAATGGGGAGCTAAAAAACCGCAAAGGACGGAAACTGCTCTAACGGTATTCAGCTTAAGGCCAATCTGTTGTGGCGGTCAAGAAAATTCCGCGTTCGCCCGTAAGTTGTTCATTCTACAAATAGTTTTAGGCAGCAGACGCTGCCGCCCGACTTCTCGAACTCGGAAGTTTCGACCCTCACCGGGTGAAGCCCCTCTATACCCAAGGCTTGGCCCAACCGGGGAGTGAGCTGTGGGGTTATGAATCTGTCGCCGGCCGCCACCCCATTGCAAACGAACTGCAGGGCGTCCTCCGTGCCCACCTCATAGACCCGCGGACAGCGGTGGTGGACGGTTTCCAGGGCCTCCGCTGTGAACGCCCCCGGATAGGCCAGCACCGCCCCGGGGGCCAGGGGAGCCAGGCAGGTGTCCAGGTGATAAAACCGCGGATCCACCAGTTCCAGGGGTACGACCTCGATTCCCAAGTGAGCCATGGCCTGCGAGAACGTCTCCACGCCCCCACGCGTAGACCGGATACCGTACCCTGCCCATACACAGGAAAAGTCAGGTTGCCACAGCAGGTCGCCGTGGCCTTCCAGGAAATCCTCGCCGAACTCCGGCTCCAGCACGCGATAGCCTCGTTCGCGGAACCATTCCACGTAGTACGGCACCTCGCGCTGTCGCGAAGGAAACCTCATGCGACTGGGAACAACGAACGGCCCGTCCGCGTCCCGCCCCACGAACACCTGGTTGTTGGCAAAGACCATGTCTTCGAGGTCGGGCACCGGATCGATCCCCGCAGGTGCGAACCCCGCGGCTTCAAAGGCGCCACGCACTTCCTCCCATTGCTGCAGCGCGAGCTTCGGGTCCACCGGCGCTGCGTTCTGCATGAACGGATTCTTCACGTCGCGGATTTCGTAGTAGGTCGGCGGGCAAAACAAGACGCGCTGCATAGCTTCACCTGACAGACTCGGTGGCCGCGCCCGGCGGAGGCGTGCGGTATGCGTCCAACGCCGGATGATGCAAACCGTCGCGCCGGATGAAATACGTGACCAGGATATAGAGTAAGCCGCCGGCGACTTGCGCTGCGACGGCAACTTGCATACCCGCCAGCAGCCCGGCGCGATCGGCGATCTGCCCAACCACCCACGGCGCCAAGGCTGGCGCAGAGAAATTGATGAGGAAGTAGGCCACGCCCACAGCCGTGGCATGGGCACGGTCAGGAATCAGGTCGTGGATGATGGCGATCACCGGCCCGTGATACCAGCTCAGGAAAAAGCTGCCCAGGGCAAACAAGATGACGAACTCAGTCCGGCTGGGCGTGAGCAGTGCCCTCCACACCAGCGGAGCCGCGATCAGGAAGCCTGCCGCTACCACGGCGGCCCGCGCCCATACCGCTCGTTTTGCCAGGATGTCAGCCAGGGCGGCACCCGTCATTACGCCCAGAACACCGGCCACGATGATGGTTGCTCCCAGGCTCACCCCCGCTTGCGCCAATGTGAAGCCCTTGTACCGGCGCACGAACTCCGTGCCCCACGTCAGGTACGCCTGTGCGGCAAAGGTTGCGAACCAGCCGCTCACCAGTATGGCCACGAACGCCGGCACGCGCAGTAGTTTTTGCACTGGGATTCGTTCCACATGCTCGCGCAGCGGCGGCGACGGCAACTTCCACAGGAGGATGGCCAGCAGGAACCCGGGTGCGCCCACAACAAAAAATGCCGGACGCCACCCCATCGAGTCCGCCAGCATCCCGCCCAGCGCCAGTCCGGCAGCGCCGCCCATGAACATTCCCGCATTGAAGATGCCCTGCACGCGTGCCCGCGCTCGCTGTGGAAAGGTGGCCGTCAGTTCGGCGCTGCCCGCGGGAGCGTATGCCGCCTCGCCCACGCCCACCAGCGCCCGCGTCAGCAGCAGCCAGTGGTAGGAACCGGCCAGTCCGCTCAGGAATGTTGCCCCGCTCCAGAACAGAACGCCGTAGGTCATCACCTTGACGCGCGACGTACGGTCCGCCACCAGGCCCAGAATCACGTTGGCGGGCGAATGAACGAACTGGAAGACGCTGCCCAGCAATCCGAGCTCCGCGTCCGTAAGCAGGAACTCGACCTTGATCAGGGAGAACAGCGGGAAAATAATCAGCCGGTCAATGTAGTTGACGAAATTGACCAGGGTGAGGACGGCGAGAACGCGGACCTGTTGTGCGCTGTAACTCACCGTCCCATCATTCTATCGCGAGCCTGCGCATGTGCTGGACCGGCGATCACCAGCTATCTCAGAACGTAACCGTCCGCAAGTTGTCGGAAGTAAGTAACCTGCTGCCCTTCCCAGGCTGCATCCCTCCCCAGTTCCTGGGCCATGAGGCTCGCCGCCGCCGGCGCCGCCTCCATGCTGGCCCGGGCGTTGAGAAACAGGGCTCGCGTACGCCGCGCGAGCACGTCCTCCACGGTGCGCGCCATCTCATACCGCGTCGCCCACACGACTTCCCCGCACGGGTACGGAAGCTCAGGATGCAGCGGCTGGCTCCATTCCGGCCGCTCGCTTGTCAGCGCCCGCACGCGCGGGGCATCCGATCCGTAGACGGCAAGGCCATCCCCGCGTCTTTCGCCATCCTGCCATCCGTGGAGGTGCAGTCGCTTTGTCATCGAAGGCCGTGCCCTCATTCCGGCGGCCCGAGTCGCCTGCGTGACCACGTCCTCGCCCATCTTGCGGTACGTGGTCCACTTCCCGCCGGTGATGGTCACCAGCCCCGAGCGGGAGATGAGCAGTTCGTGGTCGCGGGAGATGGCGGTCGTCGGCTCTCCTTTCGACTTCTGCACCAGGGGACGCAAGCCGGCGAAAGCGCAACGCACGTCGCTGCGGCTGGGGGCACGCGTGAGATAACGCGCGGCATGCGCGAGAATGAAATCAATCTCCGCTTCCAGCGGACGCGGTTCGAGGGCGATCTCTCGCACCTCGGTGTCCGTGGTTCCCATCAGCACAACGTCGTGCCAGGGGATGGCGAACAGGACGCGGCCGTCGTCGGTGCGTGGCACCATGAGCGCGGTCTCGCCCGGCAGGAACGACTGGTCGAGCACCAGGTGGATGCCCTGGCTGGGCCGGATCATGTCGCCGGCCGCAGGATTGTCCATGCGCCGCAGCGTGTCGGCAAACACGCCGGTGGCGTTGACCACGATGCGCGCGTGCAGTTCGTAGTCTTTCCCGCTTTCCGCATCGCGGACCATCACTCCCTGCACCCGGCCGTTGTTCTTGACCAGCGAGGTTACCGGCATGTAGTTGAGGGCAACGCCGCCGTTCTCCACCAGCGTTTCTGCCAGGCTCACCGCCAGGCGCGCATCGTCGAATTGCGCGTCGTAATAAAGAACGCCGCCGCGCAAACCGTCGGGCCGGAGGGTAGGGATCAGTACGCGTGCCTCGCTGGCGGAGAGTGCCCGCGTTGTACCCAGCATCCGGCTGCGCGCCAACATGTCATAGAGCTTCAGGCCTATCCAGTAAAACGGGCATTCCCAGATGTGATACGCCGGAACTACAAGCGCCAGAGGATGCACCAGATGCGGAGCGTTGCGGCAAAGGGTGTCCCGCTCGCGCAGAGCCTCCAGCACCAGGCCCACGTCTCCCTGTTGCAGGTAGCGGACCCCTCCATGGATGAGTTTGGTGCTGCGGCTGGAAGTACCCTTCGCGAAATCGCTCTGCTCGACTAACAGGGTGTGGTAACCACGTGACGCTGCTTCCAGCGCGGTTCCCAGCCCCGTCGCACCTCCGCCGATCACCAGGAAGTCCCACGGACGCTTGTCTTCGAGGGCGGCCAGCATGTCGTCGCGCTTCATTCTCTTGTCCGAGCCGCCCATAGCATACCGATGGAATCAGCCGCCGCCTACTCGTAGAGGTGCAGTTCATCCTTCTGGGAGTCCGGTTCGTCCCGGAACCGTTGACCTCCGCCCGAGCAAAGGCCTACTCTCGGCCCCTTACCGTCCCACCCGGAGCGCGTCCAACGCTGATAGCCCGACGTCTTCCGCAATGAAAGGAGACCTCCTCCAATGAGAGTCCCGCATCGTACGTTGGTTCTGGCCTTGACCCTGACGCTGTTAGCCCTCCCCGCCCTTGCTGACAATCCCGAAACCGCTGCCGAGATCTCCCAGGAACGTGCCCGCAAAGTGCTGGACGCCGCCTTGGAAGCCATCGGCGGGCGGAACGCGCTGGGAGCGATGGAAAATCTGTCGTGGAAGCTTTCCGGAACGAACGCTTTTCGCCTGCAATCCACCAGCGTGGATCCTCCCTACAAGCAGGGTACGTTCGAAGAAAAGGCCCTCCTCGACATCAAGGGCAACCGCATCCTGGCGGACCAAAGCGGTGATGGCGCGGGCTTCAAGTTCCACGGTCGTGTGCTCGTTGCCGGCGGCGAGGGCTACAACCTCGACATGATGAATCATCTCATTACCAAGATGCCCGGCATCACCGGACCGCAGGTGGGCCAGTACTACCGGCGGCTGCCCAGCGAAATCCTGCGCATGGCCGACCAGCGTGCCCTAACCCTGCGCTGGCTGGGCGAGGACACGCTCGACGGGCGCAAGCAGAACGCCATCACCTTCGTCCACACCGACGGCACGCAGCTCGCCGTCTACGTGGACGCACAGACCAATCTGGTGTCCAAGTACGAAGTCCTATACCCGGACACGCTCGCCGAAACCGACGCCTCGGAGATCATTTTTTCGGACTATCGTCCGGTGGGCGGCGTGCAGTTTCCCACGCGCTGGCGCTGGCGCCAGGCCGGACAACAGATCACCGACTACACCGTGTCGGATGTGAAACTGAACGCCAAGCTGGACGACGCCGCCTTTGTGAAACCAACCGACTTCGCCGAAACACCGGCTTTCCCGCAGGGACGCAACATCACCGGCGCCAAACTGGCCGAGGATGTCTTCGTCATCCGCGACGTGGGAGGAGGTGGATACAACGTGCTCGCAGTGGCCTTCCCGGATTACATCCTGGTCGTGGAAGCGCCGCTGAGCACGGGCGCATCTCAGGGCGCCATCGCCAAGATCAAGGAGACCATCCCCAACAAGTCCATCCGCTACTTCGCCGTGACCCATCATCACAACGATCACTCCGGCGGTGTGCGGGCGTTCCTGGCGGAAAAAGCCACCCTGGTCACCACCGCCGGCAATCGCAAACTGTTTACCGAACTCGGTACCGCCAACCACAGCGACGTGCTGGGCAAGACTCCGCCGGCGCCCTCCATCGAAGTGATCGAGGGCACGAAGCGTGTCTTCAAGGGCGGCGATCAGGTGGTGGAGCTGATCAACATTGGTCCCAACCCCCACGCCGACGAAATGGTGATCGCCTACCTGCCCAAACAGAGGATCCTGTTCCAGGGCGATCTGTTCCAGCCTCCGGAGAGCGGCCCCATCGGCAAGGCACAGGCTGGCACTTTCCACCTGGCGCAGAAAATTCACGAACTGGGGCTGAACGTGGACCAGGTGATCGGTGTACATGGCCGTGCTTCCACGATGGCCGAGCTGGATAAGAACGTGGCCGGGAGCAAGGGCTCGGACTAGGGAGA
>JBOGLL010000283.1:0-5273 GCA_050746065.1 Terriglobales bacterium
TACGACATCACCTGGACGGGCTTCATCGGCAAGGCGCCTTCGGACCGTCACCGAGAGATTTTTGAGATCGTGCGCCAGGCCCGCGACATCGGCGTCAAGACCGTGACCGAGGCCTTCGCCACCCGGCGACGCATCGCCGGCTGGGAAGTGGATAAGGCCACGCGCGACTTCATCGCTTCCAAGGGTTACGCGCGCAACTTCACGCACCGCACCGGGCACTCCATCGGCACCAGCGTCCACGCCAATGGCGCCAACATGGACAACCTGGAGACCAAGGACGAACGCGAGATCATCCCCAACACCTGCTTCTCCATCGAGCCGGGGATTTATCTTCCGGAGTTCGGCGTGCGCAGCGAGGTCAATGTGTTGACGCACTCCGGCTCCGCCGAGGTGACGGGTAAAATCCAGCAGGAGATCGTTATCATCTGATGGCTGACGCGCCCGAAAAGCCCAAAGTAGAAAAGGCGGCGGAAAAAGGCGAGAAGCCCCCACCGCACACGAAGTCGCGTCCACTCACCGCTATGGCGGTCGCTGCGCCCATTGCCGGCTGGCTCATTCCCGGCGGCGGACACTTCCTTCTCAAGCGCTGGGGACGCGGAGTGCTGCTCATGATCTCCGTTACTTCCATGTTTGTGCTCGGTATTTTTATGCAAGGCAAGGTCTACACCGCCAACACCGGGGACATTCTCGACATGCTGGGATTCGCGGGCGACCTGGGCGCAGGCGCGCTCTACATGATCACCCGCGCCATGGAATGGGGACGCGGTTCCATCCAGCTCGCCAGCGCCGACTACGGTACCAAGTACATCGTGGTCGCGGGCCTGCTGAACGTCATCAGCGCCGTGGACGCCTACCACATCGCCATCGGGGAGAAGCCGTGAACCTCCAGTTCTCCCACTTCACCGCCGCACTGGTCTTCGCTTTCTTCGCGTCCATCGTGTTTGGCATCACCCAGCGCTCCACCCAGCGCGAGCAGATCCGCTACGGTGCGCAGTGCTTCGCGTTTTTCCTCATCGGCACCATCGCCGGCGGCTGGCTCATGTGGCTGCTGCGACACTAGACCATCTGGTCATGGAGCCATCGGGTTATCTGGTCATCTTCTGGCTTTCATGAGAGCCGTGCCCGGACCCTCAGGTGATCACAGATGACCACATGACCCGATGACCAGATGACCCGATGACCACATGACCACATGTCTCACCCTTCCCACACGAACGCATCAAACACATGCTCGACTGTAAAACCTAGGCTCCGGTAGAGCTCCACCGCGGACGCGTTGGCTTCGGTGACGGTCAGGGTCAGCGCCCGAAACCGGCGCCGCTGCAGGCTGGCGTACGAGGCTGCGAGCAAGGCCTTGCCCAGGCCGCGCCTGCGCGCATCCGGCGCCAGGCACACCTGGGTGATGTGGCCGGTATCGCTGCGCACGCGCGAGCACAGCACCAGGCCGAGCATCAGGCCGGTGGCCCGGTCGACCGCCACGAACGACGCCTCCGCATCGAACACTCCGCATCCCGGAAAGCGCACAATGTTGTTCAGGAACCGCAGCGAGCCCGCGGTGGAGCGGTATTGATCATTGATGTCTGCGTCCACATGGCCGCGGTAGGCGGCCATGATCACCGTTGCGGCGCTCGAAAAGTCCTCCTCCTGCCACGGCCGTATCTCGACTCCGTCTACCGGCGTGCGTCCTCCGTCTTGCCCCGCAACGAACTTCGCGCCGTCCACCGGCACGTGCATGAACAGGCGGACGTAGCGGTGGAATCCGGCCTCCAGGAAGGGCCGGGCCAGGGTTCCGCTCGGGTGAGGCAGGAGCTGCGCTTCAATGCGATGGATGCCCGGCGACTGCTGCAACGTCTCGATCACATGGGTGAGCAGTTCGGACTCGATCGACTCCGGCGCGCGCCTCTCGTTTCGCGCGACCGCGCTCACGAACAGGTCGCCCAGGATGCCCTTGCTGCCCTCGTACACGAAGAAGGAATAGCCGTGAACGCGGCCCTCCTCGACGGCTGCATACCCGGGCAGAATGCGCGCGTCCAGGTAGCGCAAGACCATCTCCGCCGAGTTGCTGTAGTCCCAGCCCAGCCGCTTTTCCCAGAGTTCGGTCTCCTCCGTCAGCAGGGCGCGCAGATCCGCCGAAGTGAAGTGCCGGAGATCGATGATTTCGTGTGCCATCGAGCTAATGGCCGCGATGCCTGGTTTCGTTGGTTACCCAAAAATAACCCAGAGACTGCGGCGCAAAGCCCCCCACCCGCGACCAGCGGCGTCCCGGAACCAGCTTTGCCACCTCGGCCAGCCGTCCTTCCGGAACCAGCAGCAGATGGTCTCCCACGGGTACTTCGCCCCGCTCATAGCGCTTCACAGGTTGGTTCCGGTAGAAGGCCAGCCCGTACTCCACATTGCGATGCGCCTGGAACACCGCGAGCTGGGCCTGTGTGGCGCCGGGTCTCTGACCCGCACGCCCGTCTTGTGTGGCGCGGCCGTCCCCGGCCGCGTTGATTCCCAGCCGCTGAAGGTCCTCCGCCACCGGGCGCGTGGAGAGGGCCGCATCGAGCACCGGGCCTTCAATGCGCAGCAGAAAAGCCAGCGCCACGATCACGGGAGCCAGCGTCACCAGCCGCAGCAACGCCAGTCCGTACCGCCGCAACGAGACGAACGCCGCCCCAAACATCACCACACCGATCACCGCGGCCGCAATCTTTATCTCGTCCGGCACCGTGGGCCGTGGTCGCAGCACGGCGTACGGAACCAGCAGCAACGCCCCGGTCACGACTCCCAAGAGCGCCGCATGCGAGAGTTGAAAGAGCAGACCGGCACTCCGGCCTTCCTTCAGCCGTCGGCCCACTTCCACTCCCGCCAGAAGCAGCAGCGGCGGAAACGCCGGCAGGATATAGCCCGGGAGCTTCGATTGCGAAATGGAGAAAAAGACCACGGGCAACGCCGCCCAGATCAGCAGGAACTCGGTGAGTGAATCCCTCACACCTGATCGCCAGTCGCGCAGCGCTTCTGCCACGACGGCAATCACCGCCGCGGCCCACGGCATCAGGCCCAGCAGCAAGACCGGCAGGTAAAACCAGAACGGCTGGGCATGGCGGAAGACGTCCGTCGAAAAGCGTGCCAGGTTGTGTTCCACGATGAAGACGCGGAAGAATTCAGGGTTTCGTAACTGCACCGCCACATACCAGGGCGCGGCCACGGCAAAAAAGATGCCGATGCCCGGCAGCCACAGCGTCCGCAGCGCCAGCCTGGAATCGCGCTGCACGACGGCAAAGGCCAGCACAATGGCTCCCGCGAGGAATGGCGCCACCGGCCCCTTGGCAAGCATCGCCAGTCCCAGAAAAGAGTAGAAAGCGGCGAGCCAGCGGCGGTGCTGCGTCTCCCTCCAGGCGAACCACGACAACATGGCCATGCTGAACGTGGCCGCCAGCGGCAGATCGGTCGAAACTCCCCGCGCAAATCCCAGCCATGCTGCGGAGGAAGCGGTAATCAGGGCGGCCTCCATCTCAGCTCCCGGCCGAAACCTGCGCGCGAAGAGGTACACCGCCGCCACCAACAAGGTCGCCAGCACGGCCGACGGCAGTCGCGCCGCCCAGTCGGAGACGCCGAAAATACGGAAGGAGATCTGTGCGCCCCAGTAGTACAAGACCGGTTTTTCCAGCCATACCTGGCCGTACAACTTCGGAGTGACCCAGTCGTTGCGCTCCAGCATCTCTCGCGCCACCTGCGCGTAGCGCGGCTCATCCGGCCCCGCCAGGCCGAAACTGTTCAAGCCAAAGAAGAAGAGAAACGCGCAAAAAGCGGCCAGCGTTGCTACTTCCCGCAACGTTTTTCGGGTCTCCGGCACGGAGTTTGAGTGTAGCAGGTGGGTGACTTGCCTATTGCTTATTGCTGAGTGCTGACCGCTGACTGTTCTTTAATGCTTCTTCCTCTTTTTCGTCCGCCCCAACAGCTCTTCGATGCGCGTTGAGTACTCCTGCGAACGGTCGATCTGAAACACCAGCTCCGGCAGCCGCGCCATGCCGAGTCGTACCCCGACTTCCCTGCGGATGTAGCCCTTGGCCGCGCGCAGGCCCTCGAGCGTACGATCGGCTTCCGCATCATCGCCTGCAACTGCAACGTAGACGCGCGCCGACTTGCCGTCCGGCGCGAGATGCACTTCCGTCACGCTCGCCAGGCCGATCCGCGGGTCGCCCAGCTCGCCTTCCAGCATGGCGCTCAGTTCTTCGCGCAGGCTGTCGGCCACGCGTTTGTAATGGTGCTCGCGTCCGCGCTGTTCCGGCATGAAGCTCCTACAGGTAATCTAGGAACGTGTCCGTCACTTCCGCCCCGGTGGACGATGCGATGTGTCCAGCTTCGCGCTCCACATTCTGCATCAGGCCGTCCAGGTAGTCCTTCGAGGTGGAGACGCTCACCACGCCCACCGTGGCGCGCTGCCAGGCGTTGCTGGCATCCAGTTCGGCCACAGCCACGTTGTACTTCGAGCGCAGACGGTCCTTCAGGCTGCGCAACACCTGCCGCTTATCCTTTAGCGAGTGCGCGCCTTCAATGCGGATTTCGAGGGTGAGAAAGGCGATCACGACAGTTTCAGGTTTCGAGTTTCGAGTCTGAGGGCTCCGGTACGGCCGAAACTCGAAACTTGAAACTCGACACTGCCGTTACGCAATCGCTTCCGCGGCGATCTTCTGGGTAACAAACGCCTCGATCACGTCGCCCTCTTTTATGTCGCCGTAATTGGCGATGCTGATGCCGCACTCCAGGCCCTGGCGGACCTCGCTGGCGTCTTCCTTGAAGCGGCGCAGCGAGCTGACCTTGCCCTTGAAGATGACCACGTTGTCACGCAGCAGGCGCACTTCGGCATCGCGTTTGATCAGGCCGTCCTGCACGTAACAACCGGCCACCGTCCCCACCTTGGGGATGCGGAACATCTGGCGCACTTCGGCGCGGCCCAGGTAGGTTTCCTTGATAGTGGGCTCGAGCAGTCCCGACATCGCCTTCTTGATCTCGTCGTGCAGCTCGTAAATGATGGAGTGCAGCCGAATGTCCACGCTTTCCTGCTCGGCAATTTCCTGAGCTTTGCGCTCCGGGCGCACGTTGAAGCCGATGATGATGGCGTTCGAGGCCGATGCCAGCAGCACGTCGCTTTCCGTGATGGCGCCCACACCCGTGCGCAGGATCTTCACCTTCACCTTGTCGGTCGAGAGCTTGCTCAGCGAATCGGCCAGCACTTCTACCGATCCCTGCACGTCGCCCTTCAGGATCATGGGCAATTCCTTCATGCC